>JBKBUS010000270.1:0-3520 GCA_046290035.1 Brevundimonas sp. | reverse complement strand
ACGAGGGTTTTCTCGATCTCGAGACGCTGCTGGAGATGCTCTCCGCCCGCGGCGAGGTGCGGGTGATCGAGGTCGACCGCCCCCGCTATGTCGGGGCCCGCATCGGCATCCACGACCGCAAGGGGGTCAAGGTCGGCGCGGTGGGCCGACTGCGAAACGTCGAGCGGCTGTTCGTCGTCAGCGAGCGGGCGCGAGGGCTCAAGGCGGCTTGACCGTTCCGGAACGGGACGGCTTTCATGGGCGTTCCGGCGGCATGGATACGACGAACTTGGCCCCGAACCTTCACAACCGGCCCTATGGCGTCAGCGGCGCGACCGTGCGCCTGAACCGGGCGGCCGACGCCTTCGACGCCGTCGCCTGGCGCGCGCCCAGCTTCCCGCGCGTTGCGCGAACCCCCGCCAACGACGTGGAGGCGGACCGCCTGAACCCGCCGACCTGGGCGATCGTCACCGGCGGCGGCGTGATCGCCGCCCTGCTCGGCGCCCTCATGGGCTCGGCCCTGTCGCTGTAGGCGTTCCTCCCCCGCATGCCGGGAGGGGGGGGGAGCTTACCGCTCCTCCAGCAGCGCCCGGATCGGGGCCCAGCCGCGCCGATGGATGGGGCTCGGCCCCAGCGTCCTCAGCGCCGCCTGATGCGCCGGGGCGTTGTAGCCCTTGTGACCCGCGAAGCCGTAGCCGGGATAGAGCGCGTCCATCTCGACCATCAACCGGTCGCGCGCCGTCTTGGCCAGAATCGACGCCGCCGCGATCGACAGGCTCAACCCGTCGCCGCCGACCACCGTTTTCACCTCGCATGGCAGGCGGAAGGCGTAGTTGCCGTCCACCAGAGCGACGGCCGGGCGCACGCCCAGCCCCTCGATCGCCCGGCACATGGCCAGGCCGGTGGCGTGCAGGATGTTGAGCTCGGCGATCTCCTCGACCGAGGCGAACCCGACCGCCCAGGCCGCGGCCCGCGCCTTGATCTCGACCTCCAGCGCCTCGCGCCGCCTGGCCGTCAGCGCCTTGGAGTCGTCTAGGCCGTCGGGCACGTCATTCGGCTTCAGGATAACCGCCGCCGCCGACACCGGCCCCGCCCACGGCCCCCGCCCGGCCTCGTCCACGCCGCACACCGGCCCGGCGGACGCCGCCAGAGTCTCCAGCGCCAAGGTGGGAAAGGACCGGCTCATCGCCCGCCCATAGCCCGAACCTCCACATGGCGGAAACAGCCGGTCACGTGGTCGTTGACCATGCCGGTGGCCTGCATGAAGGCGTAGACGATCACCGGGCCGCAGAAGTTGAAGCCCCTGGCCTTCAGCGCCTTGGCCATGGCCACGGACTCCGGCGTCTGGGCCGGCAGCTCGACCATGGAGGTCCAGGCGTTCTGGACCGGCCGCCCCTCGACGAAGTCCCACAGGAAGGCGGTGAAGTCCTCGCCCCGCTCGCGCATGTCCAGCCAGATGCGCGCGCCCTTGATCGCCGCGTTGATCTTGGCGCCCGAGCGCACGATGCCTGGATCGGCCATCAGCCGCGCGCGGTCCGCGTCGCCGTAGCGGGCGACCTTCTCCGGATCGAAGCCGTCGAAGGCCAGGCGGAACGCCTCGCGCTTCCTCAGGATGGTGATCCAGGCCAGCCCCGCCTGGAACCCATCCAGCACCAGCTTCTCCCACAGGGCGCGGGCGTCGTACTCCGGCACGCCCCACTCGGTGTCGTGATAGTGGACGTAGAGCGGGTCGGTCCCGCACCAGGCGCAGCGTGAGTCGGTCATGGGTTCAGCCTAGCGCCTGCGGTTGCCGTCCACGACCTCCGCTGCGACAAGGGCGCGTGAGCGAGCCTCAGACCCTGCCCGGCGGCGTGGTGCACGACCTGCCATCCGATCTGGAGGCAGAGCTTCGCGGCGACGCTCGGGCGCTGGCGACCTGGACCGACATCACGCCGCTGGCCCGTAACGAATGGATCTGCTGGGTGGAGTCCGCCAAGAAGGCCGAGACCCGCGCCAAGCGCATCGTCTGGGGCCGCGAGAATCTGAGCGACGGCAAGCGCCGCCCCTGCTGCTGGCCGGGGTGCAAGCACCGATAGGGCGTCAGCGGCTCATCCACTCGGGCCGACGCGCCTGAACGGGCCGCCCGTCGACCGTCAGCGCGCCCTCCAGCCGGTCCAGCCGCATCAGGGCGATGGCCGCGCCGTCCCGGCCCGTCAGGACCTCTCCGGCGCGGAGCTCGCCGTTCAGCACCTCGGCGCCCTCGGGCGGAGGCGGGCCGTCGAAGGTGATCGGCAGCATGCGCTTCTTGATCTCCCCGCGCCGCTTCATGCGGCTGGTCGTCTCCTGGCCGACGAAGCAGCCCTTGCGGAAGTCGATACCGTTCAGCAGGTCGAAGTTCGCCTCGATCGGATAGGCGCGGTCCGAGCCGCCGTCCGCGTCCGGGTCGGGCGCGCCGACCCGGAGGCGATGGTCGTGCCAGTCGTCCTCGTCCGCGTCGGCGAGCTGGTCGCCCAGCGCGCGGCCGCCCAACTCCGGCAGCCGGGGATCGGCCGTGAACCCCGCCGCGACGCCCGGCCATGAGGCGAACACCGGCCGCTCGTCGGCCATGACATCCACCTTCGCCCGCAGCTTGTAGAGGGTCAGCCGCTGGATCAGGGCGTCCCGCCGCTCGGCGGCCACGTCGAGCGTCACCCCATCCGCCTCGCCCCACAGGAACAGATCGAACAGCAGTCGGCCAGGCGGCGACAGCAGCGCGCCGAACCGCAGCTCGCCGGCCTTCAGGGTCTCGACGTCCTGGGTCAGCAGGTTGTGCAGGAACGGCCGCGCCTCGGGCCCGGAGAGCCGGACGAGGGCGCGGGAGGTCAGGCGGGCGATCGGCATGGCGGGAAGATAGGTCGGTGGCGGCGAGGGCAGAAGGGCGGGGCGAGCTGTGAACTTTTCCTCCCCCGCGTGCGGGGGAGGGGGCCGCCGGAGGCGGTGGAGGGGGGCGACCCCGGGCGCCGGCGCTTGAACTCGCCCCCTCCACCCCGCCGCGCGCGCCACCATACGCTGCGCTATGGGGGAGGGGAGCGCACCGCGTAGCGCTCGACCGCCCCGTCGGGCTCGAAGTCGTGCCGCGCGAGACTGTCGAGCAGCGCCGTCAGCCGCTCCAGGAACGCCGCTGGATCGCCGTCCTCCACCGCCGGGCGCAGCCACTCGGTCGCCTCGGCGCGCACGGGCAGATGACCGATCGGGCCGGGCACGCTGATCGCCACCTTGACGCCTTCGGCGATCCACTGGGCGACCACGGCGAAGAAGGTCTCGCTGGCCAGGAACGCGCTGACGCGCTCTATATGCAGCGTGATGCGGCCGTCCCCGATCCCGTCCGGCCGGACGATCACGCCGGACAGATCCGGCCGCCAGTCGTCCGGCAGCTCGACCACCCGCCAGAGGCAGAACCAGACGCGGCAGGCCTGGGGTCTGATCTCGTGCACGGAACATCCGGCCCCGTCGACGCAATAGGCGCACAGGGTCCCGGTCGGCTTGGACAGCTCCGGCAGGCTGAGCGGGATGGCGCGGCAGC
>JBKBUS010000269.1:0-3531 GCA_046290035.1 Brevundimonas sp. | reverse complement strand
CCTGCACCGGCAGGTTCTCCACCCGGCTGATGAAGCCGGCCATGCCCAGCTGCGGCGGCGGACGCAGCGCCACCACGGACCCGTTCTCGGCCAGCGCCGCGTTGGGATAGACGGCGTTGATGGCGGCGGCCACGCGCTGGGCCGTGGTGAAGTCCGGGTTGCGCAGCGTCAGCCGAACCTCGTGCATCTGATCCAGGCTGAAGCCGGTCTCCAGCTCGACCGTGGCGCCCGAGGCGATCCGGCCGGCGGTCGGCACGCCGCGCGTGACCGAGGAGCCCGAAGAGCCGGAACCCGACACGGCGCCGGTCTGCACCGAGCCCTGGGCCACCGCATAGACTTGGCCGTCGGCCCCCTGCAGGCTGGTGACCAGCAGCGTGCCGCCTTGCAGGCTCTTGGCGTCGCCGAGCGTGGAGACGTTGACGTCGATCCGCGAGCCCGGCGTGGCGAAGGCCGGCAGCTCGGCCGTGACCATGACGGCGGCGAGATTCTTGGTGTTGGCGTTGGCGTCGCGGATGTTCACGCCCAGCCGCTCCATCATCCCTTCCAGGGACTGGCGGGTGAAGGGCGAGTTCCGCAAGCTGTCGCCGGAGCCGTTCAGACCGACCACCAGGCCGTAGCCGACCAGCTGGTTGGTCCGCACGCCTTCGATGGCGGCGATGTCCTTGATCCGCGACTGGGCCAGCGCCTCGCCGGACGCGAGGAGGGCCAAGATCAGGGCCGGAGCGGCGAAGGCGGCGCTCAGCAGTTTCTGCATGGGTCGGTCCGATACGCGTTGCACGGCAAGCGCCATGCGAACTTCGTGCCGCATCCTTTCTTTAGCAAAAACAATACCCAAGCGCGCCGCGCCGAGATCTCCGGGCAAATCCTGCCGGGCCGTTAACCAAACGGTGACCGTCTGCGTCGAGGTTGCCTCCAGGAGGACTCCGTCCCGCGATGAAAGTCACCGGAACCAGCTCGACCACGCCTTCGGCCGCCGGCCGCGCCGGTCGGACGGCCGCGCCCGGCTTCAGCCCGATCAGCGGGCCCGCGCCCGCTCAGGCGCCGTCCGCCACGAGCGCTGCGGGCTCCGTCGCCGGGGTGTCGGCCCTGATGGCTCTGCAGGGCGTCGAGGATGCGACCGAGCGGCGGCGTCGGGCGATCCGTCGCGGGTCCGGCCTCCTGGACCGGCTCGACGCCCTCAAGCTGGCCCTGCTTTCAGACCAACCCGTCGGCGCGGTCCTCGACAGCCTGTCCCGCGCGACTCGCGAGGAAGCGGGCCAGGTGGAGCACCCGGGCCTAAAGGCGGTCCTCGACCAAATCGAGCTCCGCGCTGCGGTCGAGCTCGCCAAAGCCGGCCGGCCGGCGCACTAGGCGCGTCACAACCCCGCAAAACTGATGAAGAATTGCCACGCTCGCGACGCCGTGCGCGGGTTCGGCCATCACGGAAACGCGAGCGGCGTTGCCGCGACTCTCGCCGCGCCCTATACGGCGGGCGACGTCAGGGGGGCGTCGGGTGACCGTGTGAGTGCGATGAGCGCTTTGGCGACTGCGGTGAAGGTCGAGCCTGGTCTCGACGAGGGGTATCGTCCCAGCGACGACGAGCCGTTCATGAACGAGCGGCAACTGGCCTACTTCAAGAAGAAGCTGCTCGACTGGAAGGACGACATCCTGCGCGAGAGCAAGGGCACCGTCTCCAACCTGAAGGCCGAGACCGAGAACCATCCGGATCTCGTCGACCGCGCCTCTTCGGAGTCGGACCGCGCTCTGGAGCTGCGCACCCGCGACCGGCAGCGCAAGCTGATCTCCAAGATCGACGAGGCGCTGCGTCGGATCGAGGACGGCTCCTACGGGTACTGCGAGGAAACGGGCGAGCCGATCAGTCTCGGCCGGCTCGAGGCCCGCCCGACCGCGACCCTGTCGGTCGAGGCCCAGGAGCGCCACGAGCGCCGCGAGCGCGTCCACCGCGACGACTGATCAGACGGCGGGCGCCACGTCCGTCAGCGCGAAGTCATCGCCCTTGTAGAGCAGCGGGGCGTTCAGCTCCTTCGCCAAGGCATAGGCGAAGCAGTCGCCCAGATTGAGCTTGGCCGGCGTGCGCTTACCGAACGCCCGTTCGGCGGCCGACGCCAGGCGAGCCGTCGCCGCCGTCGCCGGCGCGACTTCAACCTCCAGGCTCTGGATGACGATGTCGAGCTCAGCCAAGCCTCGTTCGCCGCGCAACGTTCGGAGCCGGGTCGCCGCCTCCCAATATCCGACAGGCGACAGCGACGCTCCGGGGTTCAGCAACAGGAACTCCCGTAAGGTTTGAGCCTCCGGCTCCTCCAGCAGGATCGCGACGAGCGCGGACGCGTCGATGACGATCACTTCGGCAGCCCGAATTCATCGTAAAAGTCGTCGTCCGTCAGCATCGGACCGACGATTGGCAAGGCGTTGAATCGACGTACCGCCTCCTCGACAGCTTTGCGCCGCCGGTCGATGTCGGCGATGCGCTCAGCCTCGAAGCGGCGATCGCGCTCGCGCACCATCTCGTCGACCAGTTCGGTGATGGTCTTGCCCTCCAGCGCGGCGAGGCGGCGCAGGCGTTCGACGGTGTCCGCCTTCCGGATTTGAACGGGCGCGTTCATGATGCGTCTAAGCCTATCATGAACGCCACGCCCCCTCAACGCGCGCGCCTTGACTTCGCCGGGTCGGAGCGCGACCTAGCGCGCCTTCGCGTCTGAAAGTCCCCTCATGTCCGTCAAGGTCCGCTTCGCCCCGTCGCCCACGGGTCGCCTGCACGTCGGCAACGTCCGCACCGCGCTCGTGAACTGGCTGTTCGCGAAAGGCCAGGGCGGACAGTTCGTCCTGCGGATCGACGACACCGACCTCGCCCGCTCCACGCCGGAGTTCGAGCAGGGAATCGAGGACGACCTGACGTGGCTGGGCCTGGTCTGGGACGAGCGCCACAACCAGTCGAAGCGTTTCGATCGGTACGCTGACGCGGCCGAGCGGCTGAAGGCGGCCGGACGGCTTTATGCCTGCTACGAGACCGCCGAGGAGCTGGACCGGCGCCGCAAGGTGCAGCTGTCCCGGGGTCTGCCGCCGATCTACGACCGTGCGGCCCTGAAGCTGACCGACGCCGAGCGCGCGGCGCTGGAGGCGGAAGGGCGCCGTCCTCACTGGCGCTTCAAGCTGGAAGGCAAGCGCGTCGCGTGGGAGGATCTGGCCCGCGGCCATGCCGAGGTGGACACCGCCTCCATGTCCGACCCGGTGCTGATCCGCGAGGACGGGCTCTACCTCTACACCCTGCCCTCGGTCGTCGACGACATCGACATGGGGATCACCCACGTCATCCGGGGCGAGGATCACGTCACCAACACAGGAGCCCAGATCGAGATCTTCGAAGCCCTGGGCGGGCCGGTCCCCGGCTTCGCCCACATGCCCTTGCTGGTCGGGGCCGACGGCGAGGCCCTGTCCAAACGTCTCGGATCGCTGTCGATCGCCGAAATGCGCGATCAGGGCTACGAGCCGATCGCCATCGTCAGCCACCTGGGACGCATCGGCACCTCGGAC
>JBKBUS010000268.1:0-3533 GCA_046290035.1 Brevundimonas sp. | reverse complement strand
CGGAACTGGTAGACGCACTGGATTTAGGTTCCAGCGCCGCAAGGCGTGGAGGTTCGAGTCCTCTCATCCGCACCATTATTCTGGCGCTACCGCTCGCGACGCGGTCGCTCGCTGTCTGAGCGCATGATGGGGGGCTATCGCTCGCTGCTTGAGCGCATATCCGGCGCTATCGCTCGCCGCGCGGTTGCTCGCTGTTTGAGAGCGGACAAAGAAAAAGGCCCGGGATCGCTCCCGGGCCTTTGGTTCGAGACGATGGATGCGCCTCAGTCTTCCTTGACGTTGTCCACGCGGCCCGCGAGCGCCTGATCGGGCGTGGCCAGGGCGGTGTCGTCGGTGATGTCGATGCCCTTGGCGAGCTTGGAGTGCCAGAAGCCGTATGCGGCGTAGACCACCGCTCCGACCAGGGCGTAGATGCCCAGGATCGTCAGCGGCAGCGGATTGTCGTCCAGGGCGTGCTGGATCATCGGCGTCAAGTTCAGCGCGGCCAGGCCCAGGCAGGCGAGAATGCCGAACACAGCCGTCAGGATGCCGCCGGGCACCCGGAAGGGCCGGTGCATGTCCGGATAGTTGATGCGCAGGAAGATGACCGAGAGGCAGACGATGGCGAAGGCCAACGCCGTGCCCAGCGAGACGAGGTCGCCCAGGATCGAGATGGGCAGGAAGGCCGCGGCCACCGCGATCACCACGCCGAGCAGGATGGTGCCCAGCCAGGGCGTCTTGAAGTTCGGGTGGATGTTCGAGAACACCTTCGGCAGCAGGCCGTCCCGAGCCATGGTGTAGAAGATGCGGGTCTGGCCGTAGCAGAGCACCAGCATGACCGAGGACAGGCCGGTGATCGCGCCGATCTTGATCGCGAAGCTGATGAGGTTCAGCTGCCCGCCTTCGGCCGTGGCGAGCGGCACGTTGGCCCATTCCAGGCCCATCCGGTCAATGGCCACCGCGATCGGCGCCGGCGAAGCCAGCTCCAGATAGGGCACCACGCCCGTCATGACGGCGGCGACGGCCATATAGATCAGGGTACAGGCGATGAGCGCCCCCAGGATGCCGATCGGCACGTCCTTGGAGGGGTTCTTGGCCTCGGCGGCGGCGGTGGACACCGCCTCGAAGCCCACATAGGCGAAGAAGATGATCGCCGCGCCCCGGAAGATGCCGCCGACGCCGAACTGATCCCACGTGTCGCCCTGGGCCGGGATGAAGGGCTGCCAGTTCGCCGGATCGATATAGGCGATGCCGACGCCGATGAAGGTGAACAGCACCAGCACCTTCAGGACGACGATGATGTTGTTGACGTTCGCGCTTTCGCTGACGCCCAGCACCAGAAGGCCGCAGACCATGGCGATGCCGATGGCCGCGACCAGGTTGAAGGTCCCGGTCATGGGGAAGGTGACGCCGGCGCCTTCGACGGGCACGGCCTGAACCAGCGGCGTCGCGAACTGGTACCACTCTGTTCCGGCGACATATGGGAAGACGATCCCGAAGTCGGCCAGGATGGAGACGACATAGCCGGACCAGCCGACCGCCACGGTCGAGGCGGCCACGCCGTACTCGAGCACCAGCAACCACCCCATCACCCAGGCGAAGACCTCGCCCATCGTGCCGTAAGCGTAGGTATAGGCCGAACCGGACACCGGCATGGTGGAGGCCAGCTCCGCGTAGCACAGCCCCGCCAGGGCGCAGGCGATGCCCGCCAGAACGAAGCTCAGCATGATCGCCGGGCCGGCGTGCGCCGAGGCGACCTGGCCCGTGAGGACGAAGATGCCGGCGCCGATGATGGCGCCGATGCCCAGGCTCATCAGGTTGATGGGGCCCAGGGTCCGTTTCAGCTCGCTCTTCGCGGCTTCCTTCTGGATCTGAGCGATCGACTTCTTGAGGAACAGTCGGTTCCCCTGCGGCCTAAGGCCATCTGCGGACATGGAGTCTCGCCCCCTCGTTGAACGCGGACCTTCCCCGGGCCGCTTACTGGGCGCGGACGCTAGCGGCGCGGCCGCCGCGTGGCAACGGCGTTTCGAAACCATGACCGGCGCGTGATGGCTTTCGCGCCGGGCGCCGGATCGGTATGGCGCGCCCATGTTGCCGATCCATACGGTGCTGGACGACCTGATCGCCGCGCTGGACAGCGCCAACCGCGCCGTGCTCGCCGCCCCGCCGGGCGCGGGCAAGACGACGGTCGTGCCGCTGGCGCTGCTGGACAGACCATGGCTGGGGGACGCCAAGATCCTCGTGCTGGAGCCCCGCCGGCTCGCGGCGCGGGCGGCGGCCGAGCGGATGGCGGCGACCCTGGGGGAGGGCCCCGGCGAACGCGTCGGCTACCGCACCCGGCTGCAGAGCCGGATCGGGCCCGCGACCCGAATCGAGGTCGTCACCGAGGGCGTCTTCACCCGCATGATTCTGGAGGATCCGGGGCTGGACGGCGTCGGCGCGGTTCTGTTCGACGAGTTCCACGAGCGGAGCCTGGACGCGGACCTGGGCCTCGCCTTCGCGCTGGAGAGCCAGGCGGCGCTAAGGGACGATCTGCGCGTCCTGGTGATGTCGGCGACGCTGGATGTCGCGGGCGTGGCGAAGCTGCTGGACGGCCCGCCGGTGATCGAGGCGGAGGGCCGGATGCATCCGGTCCAGACCCGCTACCTAGGGCGTGATCCGGCCGAGCGGTTCGAAGCGGCCATGGCGCGGGCCATCCGCACCGCGCTGGCGGCGGAGAGCGGCTCCATCCTGGCCTTCCTGCCGGGGCAGGGGGAGATCCACCGGACCGCGCGGCTGTTGGGGGAAACCGTGCGCGATCCCGCGGTGGAGATCGCCCCGCTGTACGGCGCGATGGACAAGACCGAACAGGACCGCGCGATCGAACCGGCGCCCGCTGGGCGGCGCAAGGTCGTGCTGGCGACCTCGGTGGCGGAGACCAGCCTGACGATCCAGGGGGTGCGGGTGGTGATCGACGGCGGCCTGTCGCGCGTGCCGCGCTTCGAGCCGTCCAGCGGCCTGACGCGGCTGGCCACCGTGCGGGTGAGCCGGTCCTCGGCGGAGCAGAGGCGAGGCCGGGCCGGGCGCACCGAGCCGGGGGTGTGCTACCGCCTGTGGGACGAGGAACAGACGCGGGGGCTGATCCCGCATCAGCCGCCGGAGATCGCCGAGGCGGACCTGACGGGACTGGCGCTGGACCTGGCGCGATGGGGGGCGACGACGGCGGACGGGCTGGCGCTGCTGGACCCGCCGCCGAAGGGCGCCTTCGCCGAAGCGCGGGCGGTGCTGGGGCGTCTGGGCGCGCTGGACGAGAGCGGGCGGCTGACCGCGCACGGGCGCCGGCTGGCGGCGATCCCGCTGGGGCCGCGACTGGCGCATCTGGTCGCGACCGCGTCCGACGCCGGAGACGCCCTTGGCGGCGCGCGGCTGGCGGCGATCCTGAGCGAGCCGGGGCTCGGGGGGACCTCGACCGACGTCGCCGAGCGGCTGGTCCAGCTCGTCAGGGACGGCGCCCCCCGCGCCCGCGACGCGCTGAAGCTGGCCGACCGCTGGGCCAGGGCCGCCGGGGGCGGGAC
>JBKBUS010000267.1:0-3546 GCA_046290035.1 Brevundimonas sp. | reverse complement strand
GCCTCCATCGTCGCCCTGGGCCTGCATGCGCTCCAGCATCGCGGCCAGGAGGCCTGCGGCATCGCCTCGGTGCACCAGGCCCGCTTCCATACCGAGCGGCACCAGGGCCTCGTGGGCGACGCCTTCGGCGGATCGGACCTGTCGCAGCGCCTGCCCGGCTCGGCCGCGATCGGCCACACCCGCTACTCCACCGCCGGCGGCGGCTTCGTGCGCAACATCCAGCCGATGTTCGCCGACCTGGACTCCGGCGGCATCGCCATCGCCCACAACGGCAATCTGACCAACTTCCACCACCTGCGGAAGATCCTGGTCGGCGAGGGCGCGATCTTCCAGTCCACCTCGGACTCCGAGGTGATCCTGCACCTCATCGCCCGCAGCCGTAAGGCCAAGATCGTCGACCGCTTCATCGACGCCATCGGCCGGATCGAGGGCGGCTACGCCCTGGTCTGCCAGACTCGCTCCAAGATGATCGGCGCGCGCGATCCGCTGGGCATCCGCCCGCTGGTGCTCGGCCGGCTCGGCGAGGCCTGGGTGCTGGCGTCCGAGACCTGCGCGCTGGACACCATCGGCGCCGAGTTCGTCCGCGACGTGGAGAACGGCGAGGTCATCGTCATCGACCACGAGGGCCTCAAGTCCCTCAAGCCCTTCCCCGAGCGCCCGGCCCGGCCCTGCCTGTTCGAGTACGTCTACTTCTCCCGCCCCGACAGCGTGGTGAACGGCCGTTCGGTCTATGGCGTGCGCAAGGCCATGGGCCGCATCCTGGCCCGCGAGCATCCGGCCGAGGCCGACGTGGTGGTGCCGGTGCCCGACTCCGGCGTCCCCGCCGCCATGGGCTTCGCCCAGGAGTCCGGCGTGCCCTACGAGATGGGCATCATCCGCAGCCACTATCTGGGCCGCACCTTCATCCAGCCCAGCCAGGGCGCTCGGCAGAAGGGCGTGCGCATGAAGCACAGCCCCAACCGCAGCGTCATCGAGGGCCAGCGGGTCATCCTGATCGACGACTCCATCGTGCGCGGCACCACCTCGGTGAAGCTGGTTCGCGCCGTGCGCGCGGCGGGCGCGAAGGAGATTCACCTGCGGTCGGCCTCACCGCCGATTCTCTACCCGGACTTCTACGGCATCGACATGCCATCGCGCGACCAGCTGCTGGCCGCCAACAAGTCGCTGGAAGAGATGCGTCAGTACCTTGAGGTCGACTCGCTGGGCTTCCTGTCGGTCGACGGCCTCTATGAGGCGATGGGCGCCGGTCCGCGCGACCCTCGCTACCCCCAGTTCACCGACCACTACTTCACCGGCGACTATCCGACCCGTCTCTTGGACCGCGAGATCGAGGAGGGTGGCCGCGAGGAGGCCGCGCGGCAACTTTCCCTGCTGGTCAGCGCTTAAGGGCGCATGATTCAGCTCGGCTACTTCACCCTCGCCACGCCGGACCTAGCCAGGGCCCGCGCCTTCTACGGCGCCTTGTTCGGCTGGACCTTCGACGAGGCGAGCTCGCACGAGACCTACGCTCACATCGCCGACAGCGACCCGGCCTTCGGCATCACCAAGGCCGAGCGCAAGGACTTCAGCCATCTGTACTTCCGGGTGGATGACGTCGACGCCCTCTGCGCCCGCGTCACCGCGCTCGGCGGCAAGGCGGCGGCGCCCTCGGACAGCCCATCGGGCCGCTCCGTGACCTGCGAGGACGACCAGGGCGTCAGCTTCAGCCTCTGGGCCCCTGCTGCGGGTCGTTAAGACCAGCTTCGGCCTTGTGTTGAGGCCGCGCGGCGCTATCAAGCGCCATGACTGACGCCAGCCCTCTCGCCGACCGCATCGCCCTCGTCGTCGGGGCCTCGCGCGGCATCGGCTATGAGAGCGCCCTCGCGCTCGCCCGGGCCGGCGCCCACGTCGTCGCCACCGCGCGCACCGAGGGTGGGTTGGAGGAGCTCGACGACGCCGTCTACGCGGCCACGGGGCGACACGCGACGCTGGTGCCCTTCGACCTGGTGGACGGCGGCGGCATCGACCGGCTGGGCGGGGCCATCCATCAACGCTTCGGCCGGCTCGACGTCTGGGTCCAGGCTGCGGCGACCATGGGCCCCTCCGGCCTGACGCCGGTCTCCCACGCCGATCCGCGCGAGTTCGCCAAGATCGAGCGGGTCAACTTCACCGGCGTCTAT
Source organism: Brevundimonas sp. (assembly GCA_046290035.1). GTDB lineage: Bacteria > Pseudomonadota > Alphaproteobacteria > Caulobacterales > Caulobacteraceae > Brevundimonas. The sequence goes on along the minus strand of JBKBUS010000267.1, from coordinate 1,387 downwards.
CGCCTGATACGCTCGCTCGAGCCCCTGCTGCGGGCCTCGGACGCCGGCCGGATGATCCATCTGACGACCAGTCTGGCGACCAATCCCCGCGCATTCTGGGGGGCCTACGCCGCGACCAAGGCGGGGGCGGAGGCGCTTGTCGGCTGCTGGGCCGACGAGATCGAGAACACGCCGATTCGGGCCACCATCCTGGACCCGGGCCGCCTGCGCACCCGGCTCAGGGCCCAGGCCTATCCGGGCGAGGACCCTATGACCGTCCCCCCCGCCTCCGACATCGGGCCGCTGATCGTCGAGCTCGCGCGGCCCGACCGCATGCCGCCGGCGCGCGTGTCGCTGAAGGAGTGGCTGAAGGACCGATCGGCGGCGTGACGCGGCCGGCCGCGCTGCCCCGTCTGGTCCTAACGGCGGCGGCCTGCGTCCTGGGGCTCGCCCCCATCCTCGTGCGTCTGACCGAGACGGGGCCGGCGGCCGCCGGCTTCTGGCGCCTGTTTCTCGCCCTCCCCCTTCTGCTCGCGTTGAACCTGGCCTTCGCCGGTCGCGACGTCGACGCCTCCGAAGCGAGCCTCACCCCCAATCGCTGGATGTTCCTGGCGGGCGGCTTCTTCGCCCTGGATCTGGGCTTCTGGCACTACGGCATCACCCTGACTTCGGTCGCCAACGCCACTGTGCTCTGCAACCTGACGCCGGTGGTGGTCACAGCCGTCGCCTGGGTCGCCTTTCGCGAACGGCCGGGCGGCGGCTTCCTGATCGCTCTGGCGGTGGCGCTAGCCGGCGCCTTCGCCATGGCGGCGGGCGCGGACCCGGCCCAGGGCCGCCAACCGCTGCTCGGCGACCTGCTCAGCCTCGCCGTCTCCTTCTGGTACGCGGGCTACTTCCTGGCTGTGAAGGCGGCGCGAAGGACCGCCTCCGCGCTAAAGGTCATGCTCTGGTCCACCGCCGCCGGCGCCCCCCTGATGCTCGTCGCGGCGCTGCTGTTCGGCGAGGACATCCTGCCGGTCGCCCCGATCGGCTGGCTGTTCTGCGGCCTGTTCGCCCTGGTCCATGTGGCGGGTCAGACGGGCGTCACCTGGGCTCTGGGTCGGCTCCCCGCGGGGCTGACCGCGCTGGTCATCCTGATCCAGCCCCTGGTCGCCGCCCTGTTCGGCTGGCTGCTGTTCGCCGAGACCCTGACGCTCGTCCAGGCGCTCGGCGGGGCTCTGGTGCTGGCCGCGGTCGCCATCGCCCAATGGACCAGCGCCCAAAAGAAAACGGGCGCGAAGGCCGAAGCCCTCGCGCCCGTCGAAACCTGAATTCTCTAGAGGTTAGAGAAGCTTGAGGTTCACCGCCGCCGTCTTGCCGCGCTGGGATTCCAGCTCGTACTCGACGCGGGCGTTTTCGTTCAGGCCGG
>JBKBUS010000266.1:0-3561 GCA_046290035.1 Brevundimonas sp. | reverse complement strand
GATATAGCGCGGCGCGGCCGATGGCCAACGCCGGTCCGCGATCGTTCTAGGGCTCAATGCCCGTCGTGAGGCGAGGTTGCGTCAGGATCGGGGCGGCGGCTTGCCGCTCTTGTAATCTCGGCCAACCGCGCCTCCTCCTCCCGGGATAGGGGCGCTGGTTCCGCCGCGCGACGCCGCCGAGCCCACACGAGCAGGCCGGCCAGCGCTCCCGCCGCGATCAGGAACGGCCCCAGCCACAGCATCAGCGTCCCCGCCCGGAACGGCGGCTCGAAAAGCACATAGTCCCCGTAACGCCGGATCAGCTCGTCGCGTATCTCGGCGTCAGTGCGCCCTTCGGCCACCCGATCCCGCACCCACGCGCGCATGTCGGCGGCGACGCCGGCGGGGGAATCCGAAATCGCCTCGTGCTGACAGACGACGCAGCGGATGTCGTCGAACAGCGCCTGGGCCCGGGCCTCCTGGGCCGCGTCGGCCAGCGGCGCGTCCGGCCGTGAAGGCGGCTCGGCCTGGGCCGTCAGCATGACGGCGGCGATCCCCGCGAAGGCCAGGCGGCGGATCACGGGGCGGCCTTGCGGGACTGAAGCGGCGTGGTGCGCAAGCGCCGATCCAGCAGACTGACCAGCCCGCCCAATGTCATGATCGCGGCGCCCAAAAAGATCAGCCGCGCCCATGGATTATGATGAACCCTGAGGCTCCAGGCCTGACGGCCGTCCTCGCCCGCCCGGCGCTCCCCCAGCACCACATAGACGTCGTCCAGCCCCCGGAAATCGAGCCCGACCTCTGTCGTCGTCTGGCCGCCGGTGGGGAAGAACCGGCGCTCGGGGGTCAGGTCTCGCGGAGCGGAGCCGTCGGCGCGGGCGACCGTCACCCGCCCCTGTTCCGCCAGATAGTTGGGTCCTTCGACCACACGCACCTCGTTCAGGGTCACCGCGTAAGGGCCGGCGCGGACCACGTCGCCCGGGGTCACCACCCCTTGCGCCTCGATCTTGAAGCTGGTCTCGACCACCGCGCCCAACAGGAAGACGCCCAGACCGGCGTGCGCCAGCGTCGTGCCCCAGGCGCCCATCGGCAGGCCCAGCGCTCGGCGACGCACCTCCGCCGGCGGCGCCCGGAACAGGCGCACCCGCTCGGCCACCTCGGCGAGGGCGCCGGCGATCAGCCACACGCCGAGCGCGATGCCCACGGCCGCGAGGGCCTTGCCTAGATCGCTCAGGGCCAGCGTGAGCAAGCCCGCCGCCAGGGCCGCGCCCGCCGCCCAGACCAGCCGCTGGCCCACGCCCCTCAGGTCACCCCGCTTCCACGCCAGCAGCGGCCCGGCGGGCACGAGGATCATCGCCGCGGCCATCAGCGGCGAGAAGGTCAGGTCGAAATAGGGCGGCCCGACCGAGATCGTCTGGTCCGTCGCCGCCTCCAGGATCAGCGGATAGAGGGTGCCGAGCAGCACCGTTGCCGTCGCCGCCGACAGGAAGATGTTGTTGAGCACCAGCGTCGCCTCCCGGCTGACGGGGGCGAACACCCCGCCGCCGGTCAGGGTCGGGGCGCGCCAGGCGAACAGGGCGAACGCCGCCCCCGCCGCGAGGCCCAGGATGCCCAGCAACACCAGCCCCCGCTCCGGGTCGACGGCGAAGGCGTGCACGCTGGTCAGCACGCCCGAGCGCACCAGGAAGGCGCCCAGCATCGACAGGCTGAAGGCGATCAGCGCCAGGAAAACGGTCCAGCCCTTCAGCGCGCCGCGCCGCTCGGTGACGACGGCGGAGTGCAGCAGCGCCGCGCCGGCCAGCCAGGGCATGAAGGACGCGTTCTCGACCGGGTCCCAGAACCACCAGCCGCCCCAGCCGAGCTCGTAGTAGGCCCAGAAACTGCCCAGCGCGATCCCGGCGGTCAGAAAGGCCCAGCTGGCCAGGGCCCAAGGGCGGACCCAACGCCCCCAGGCAGCGTCGACGCGACCCTCGATCAGGGCGGCTACGGCCAGGGCGAACGGCACCGAGAAGCCGACATAGCCGAGGTAGAGCATCGGCGGGTGGATGGCGAGCGCCGGATCCTGGAGCAGCGGGTTCAGCGACTGTCCCTGCACCGGCGCAGGGTCCAGCCGCGCGAAGGGGTTCGAGGTGAAGACGGTGAAGGCCAGGAAGAGGCTGGTCAGAAGGGCCTGCGCCGCCACCGCGCTGGTTCTCAGGCGAAACGGCAGGCCGCGCCCCAGCGCCAGCACGGCGCCGAAGCCGCTCATCACCAGGCACCAGAGCAGCAGCGAGCCCTCGTGGCTGCCCCAGGCGCCGGCGACCTTGTAGAGCATCGGCTTGTCGGTGTGGGAGTTGGCCGCGACGTTCGCGACCGAGAAGTCCGAGGTCACGAACGCGTGGATCAGCGCCAGGAACGCCAGCGCCGCCATCGCCGCGGATCCGATCATGGCCCCGGACGCGGCGCCGGACAGGCCCAGGCTCAGCCGCACCCGGCCCGCCGCCGCCAGCCCGCCGGAGGCGAGCGCTAGGACCAACGACAGGATGAGCGCGAAGGCGCCGAACTCGACGATCACGTGACCGGGCTCTCAGGACGCCATTCGCCCCGCGCCTTCAGCTTCTCGGCCACCTCGCGCGGCATGTAGGTCTCGTCGTGCTTGGCCAGCACCTGCCGCGCCTGGAAGCTGCGGTCGGGCAGGAACACGCCCTCGGCCACGATCCCCTGCCCCTCGCGGAACAGGTCCGGCAGGTCGCCGCGATAAGTCACCAGCGTGGTGGCGCCGCCGTCTCCCACCATGAAGCGCACCTGTCCGTCCGCGCCATGGCTGACGCTGCCGGCCTCGACCAGCCCGCCCAGCCGCATCAGCCGCCCTTCCGGCGCGACCTCCGGCGTCGCCTCCGCGGGCGTGACGAAATAGGTGACCCGGTCGCTCATGGCCCACAGCGACAGGCCGACGGCGAGCGCCAGCACCGGCGCGATCGCCATGGTGATCCAAAGCCGCCGCCGGGCCTTCGGGGATTTGGGAAGCCAGCTCATCTCGGGGCGGCTGATAAGCGCATGACACGGCGGAGAAAAGGCGTCACGACGCCGCCTCCAGACGGGCGATCAGGTCGGCGCGGCGCGGGTCGGCGGGGTCGAGCGTCTCGATCAGCGGCCCCCACATGGCGCGCGCCTCCTGCGCCTGTCCGCGCTGTAGCGCCAGTTCGCCGAGGAAGAACCGGGCGCCGCCCTGCTCGGGGTCGAGACGGACGGCCTCGCGGAAGGCCGCCTCGGCGTCCGCGCCGATGGTCCCCTGCGACGCCCGCACCAGCGACTCCCCCAGCCGCGCCCACGCCTGGGCGTTCTCCGGCTCCAGCGTGACGACCCGACGAAACGCCGAGGCGGAGCCCAGGGGATCGCCCGCCGCGAAGCGGGCCGCGCCCAGCATCGCCTGCGCCTGCGCGTCCTCCGGCCGTTCAGCCGCCGCGCGCGCCATCACGGCCGCCAGTTGAGGCGCGTCCAGCATCTCGGGCGTCTCGGCCCACTGATCCACGCGCCGCTCGTACGGCTGATCACCGAAGCCGGGCGCGGCCACCGCCCAATAGAGCCCAAGCGCCACAGCGG
>JBKBUS010000265.1:0-3564 GCA_046290035.1 Brevundimonas sp. | reverse complement strand
GTTGTCTCCAGCGGACTACGCGGCGGAGTGGAAGTGGGACGGCATCCGCGTCCAGGCGGTGCGAGAAGCGGGGGTGGAGCGCCTCTACTCCCGCACCGGCGACGAGATCTCGGCGGCCTTTCCGGACGTCATGGCCGCGCTGCAGTTCGAGGGCGCGATCGACGGGGAGCTGGTGATTCTCAAGAATGGCGAGGTCGCGCCCTTCGCGGAACTGCAGACCCGGCTGAACAGGAAGGTCGCCGATACGAAACTGATGGCCGCCAGCCCCGCCGGAATCATCGCCTACGACCTGCTGGCGCTGGAGGGCGAGGACCTGCGTGGTCGCTCGCTGAAGGCGCGTCGGGCGGCCTTGGAGCGCCTGGTGGCCTCCCATCCCGATGAACGGTTGAGGCTCTCGCCTTTGGTCGACTACGCCAACTGGGACGAGCTGGCCCGCCTTCGCGCGGATCCGCCGGTGGGGGCGGCGGCCGAGGGGCTGATGCTCAAGAGGTGGGACTCGACCTATGTCGCCGGGCGGCCCAAGGGCCCCTGGTTCAAGTGGAAGCGCGATCCGCACGTCATCGACGCGGTGCTGATGTACGCCCAGCGCGGGCACGGCAAGCGATCCAGCTTCTATTCCGACTACACCTTCGGCGTCTGGACCGAGGAGGGCGCGCTGACGCCGGTGGGCAAGGCCTATTTCGGCTTCACCGACGCCGAGCTGAAGCAGCTGGACAAGTTCGTGCGTGATCACACCGCGGAGCGGTTCGGCCCCGTCCGATCGGTGCGGGCCGAGCGCGATTTCGGCCTGGTGCTCGAGATCGCTTTCGAGGGCCTGCAGCGGTCGCCGCGACACAAGTCCGGCGTCGCCATGCGCTTTCCCCGCGTCAACCGCATCCGCTGGGACAAGCCCGCGCGGGAGGCCAATACGCTCAACGACGTGATGGACCTGCTGGACGCCATCGAACGGGGGGGCGGTCGCGTCGCGGGCGCGGCCTAAAGGGGTTCACATCTTCGCGTCAGGCGTTAGACCCGGCCCCATGTCCCTGCCTGTCCTGTCCGAGGCCCTCGCGGCCGGCGAGCGCGCCGCCGCCATCGACGCGGCCATGATCGCCAAGCTGACCCAGCTCGCCGGCGACTTCGCCGTCAATCTGTTGATCGCGGCGCTGATCCTCGCGGTGACGATCGTGGCGTCGAAGTGGGCGGGCCGCGCCGCGCGGCGCGGCCTGTCGCGCGTCCGCGGATTCCGGCACGACCAGACGGTCCTCAGCTTCGTGGTGCAGGTGGTGCGCGTCGGCGTGGTCATCATCGGCCTGATCGCGGTGCTGCAGCGGCTGGGGGTGCAAACCACGTCCATCATCGCGGTGCTGGGCGCCGCGTCCCTGGCCGTCGGCCTGGCGCTCCAGGGCACGCTGTCCAACGTGGCGGCGGGCGTTCTGCTGCTGGTGCTGCGGCCCTACCGCGTCGGCGACGTCATCCAGATCAACAATGTCGCGGGCTCGGTCCAGCGCCTGGATCTGTTCACGACCCAACTGTCGAACGCGAACAACCACAAGATCGTCGTGCCGAACGCCCAGGTGCTGGGCGATGTCATCGTCAACCTGTCCGGTCAGAAAACGCGTCGCGTGGAGATCAACTTCACCGTGGGTTACGGCGAGGACCTCAGCGCGGCCCGGCAGGTGCTGCGGACGACGGCCGAGGCGCATGAGAAGGTGCTGCCGGACCCCGCCCCCTGGACCGGCGTGACCGGACTTCTGGACAGCGCGGTGCAGATCACCCTGCACGCCTGGGTGAAGTCCGACGACTGGTGGCAGACCCAGGCCGATCTGATGCAGTCGGGCAAGGAGGCGCTGGACGCCGCCGGCATCGAGATCCCGTTCCCGCACCAGGTCGAGGTCCCCGCCAAGAACGCCGCCTTCGCCAGGGTCGTCGCCATACCGCAAGACGCCGAGGAGGCCTGAGCGATGCGCTACGACTTCGGTTCCGACAACACCGCGGGCATGGCCCCGAGCGCGCTCCGGGCGCTGACGGAGGCGAACGCCGGGTTCGCCCGCGCCTATGGAGCCGACGACGTCACCGCCCGCGCCGCCGAACTGATCCGCGAGCGGCTGGATGCGGACGCGGAGGTGCGGTTCGTCTTCTCCGGCACGGCGGCCAACGCCATCGCCCTGTCGATGCTGGCCTGGCCGTTCGAAGCGGTCCTGGCCCACCAGGCGGCCCATGTCTGCACCGACGAGACCGGAGCGCCCGGATTCTTCGGCCAGGGGCTCGGCCTGATCGGCCTGCCGGGCTTCTCCGGCAAGATCGACCCGAAGGCGCTCGTCGCCATTCTTGAGGAGCCCGAAGTCGGCCACCGCCAGCCGCCGGCGGCGCTCAGCCTGACGCAGTCGACGGAGTACGGCGCCGTCTACACCTCCGAGGAGCTTCGCCATCTGATCGAGCCGGTCAAGGCGCGCGGCTATGGGGTGCATCTGGATGGGGCGCGGCTGGCCAATGCGGCGGCGGCGGGCTTCGACCTCAAGGACATCGCGCGCCTGGGCGTCGATGTGCTCGTGCTGGGCGGGGCCAAGGCCGGCGGGCTGTGCACCGAGGCGCTGGTGCTGTTCGACAGGAGCCTGGCCCGGCGGGTGGACAACCGGCTGAAGCAGGCGGGTCAGACCGCGTCCAAGGCCCGGTTCCTCGCCGCGCCCCTGCTTGGGCTGCTAGAGAGCGGCGAATGGGAGGGCGGGGCCGCCCACGCCAATCTGATGGCCCAGAGGCTGGCCGCGGGCGTCGCCACGCGCAGCCCGTTCATCCTGGCCCATCCGGTCGAGGCCAACGCCGTGTTCGTGCGCATGCCCGCTCGGGCGCATCAGGCGCTGAACGACGCCGGCTGGGCCTGCTACCGCTTCGACGACGGCTCGGTGCGCTTCGTCTGTTCCTGGGCCACCACGGAAGAGGCGGTCGATGAACTGATCGACACCGTGGCCCGGATCGGCGGCTAGTCATTGTCGCGCGACCCTCGGCCCGCCATATCGGCCCGATGGCGATGAGAGGCGAGCGCGGCGGCAGGGGCCGCGACGGAACGGCGGCGGCTGACGTCGAGATCAACACCTGGACGGCGCTCGCGGATCTGATGCGTCTCGTGGCGCGCTCGGAGGCGCCGCAACTGCGCCTCAGGCTGGTCGCGGCGATCGTGCTGACGCTCGCCGGCCGCGCGCTGGGGGTTCTGGCCCCGCTGGCGCTCGGCGCGGCCGTCAACGACCTTGCCGCGGGGCAGGGGGCGGCCGTGTCTCTCAGCCTGGGGTTCGCGGCCTTCGCCGCCGGCTACGCTCTGATCCGGTTCCTGAGTTCGGCGGCGCCCCAGGCGTCGGACGTGGTCTTCGCTCCGGTCCGGGCGGCGGCCCAGCGCCGGACGGCGGCCGAGACCTTCGCCCACGCGCTCAGCCTGTCGCTCGACTTTCACCAGACGAAGCGGTCCGGGGCCCTGTCCCGGACAGTGGAGCGGGGCTCGCGCGCGGTCGATTTTCTGCTGCGGGTCCTCGCCTTCAATCTGATCCCCACAGGCCTTGAGCTGGTGCTCGCGGCGGGGGTGCTGGCCGGGCG
>JBKBUS010000264.1:0-3575 GCA_046290035.1 Brevundimonas sp. | reverse complement strand
GTGCTCGCGCTCGCCCTGACGCCGGCGGCGGCGCGGGCCCAGCCGGGGCCGCCGCCCGACCCGGCGAGCGTGACCCTGAGCGCCGACCAGAGCCGCGCCGTCATCGACGCGCTGGGCCAGGTGCTGCGCGAGCGCTTCGCCTTTCCCGACCGGGGCGCCGCCGCCGCGCGCGAGATCGAGGCTATGCGGGACAGGGGCGAGTTCGACGACGCCGGCACCGCGGCCGGCCTTCTGGAGCTGATCGACGCGCGGGTCGCGCCGGTGGTGAACGACCGCCATTTCCGCGTCCGCTACATGGGCCCCCAGATCCTGGCCACCTTCCGCGAGGGACCGCCGCCGCCCGAGGAGATCGCCGCCTTCCACGAGGAGATGCGGCTGCGCGGCGCGGAAATCCCGGACGTGCGCTGGCTGGACGGCAATGTCGGCTACCTGAGGATCACGCGGTTCATGGACGCGCCGCCCTTCGCCCAGAAGCTGGCGGCGGCGATGGGCATGCTGGCGGACACCAGCGCCCTGATCATCGACGTGCGCGGTGCGCCGGGCGGGGAGCCGGCGGGGGTCGCCGCCGTGATCGGCCATCTGGTCGACCGGCCCACGCCCACGGTGCGGCTGGTCGATCCGGCGGGCCCCGCGGAGGGCCGCGTGTTCGTCGCCGAACCGCGCGATCCCGCCTATGCCTCGCGCCCGGTCTATGTGCTGATCGACGACGAGACCGGGTCTGGCGCGGAGGAGTTCGCCTATGACCTCCAGGCGATGGGCCGCGCGACCCTGGTGGGCCAGACCACCTATGGCGCCGCCACCCCCGGCGGCTTTCGCCCACTGGCCGAAGGCTTCGCCGCCTTCATCCCCATGCAGGTGGTGACCAACACGGTGACCGGCGCGAACTGGGAGGGCGTCGGCGTGCGCCCCGACGTGGAGGCGCCCGCGGACCAGGCGCTGGACGTGGCCCGCCGGCTGGCGCTCGAGGCCGTGTTGCGGGATGCGGAAGGGCTGCGGCGGGCCATCGCCGAGGAGGGGCTGGCGGGGTTGGGGGGCTGAGCGCGGCTTTGCTTCTCACCTTGTCGAGAAGGGATGAGCTCAAGGCCTGCCCCTGCTCGTCCTCTGGGCCCGCAATCGCCTCCCTTCGCCACAGCTCAGCGGGCGGACACACCTCACCCTTCGGGACAGGGGAGAAGGAAAGGAGGGGCCGCTTCCGCCGATCACAACGGAATATTATCGTGCTTCTTCCACGGATTGCTCTGCACCTTGCCCTTCAGCGTCCGTAGCGCCCGGATCAGTCGGCGCCGCGTGCCGTGGGGCATGATCACGTCGTCGATGTAGCCCAGGCGGGCGGCGACGAAGGGGTTGGCGAAGCGGTCCTTGTATTCGGCCTCCCGCGCCGCCAGGGCCTCGGGGTCGCCGGCTTCCTTGCGGAAGATGATCTCGACCGCGCCCTTGGCGCCCATGACGGCGATCTCGGCGGTGGGCCAGGCGTAGTTGACGTCGCCGCGCAGGTGCTTGGAGCTCATCACGTCATAGGCCCCGCCATAGGCCTTTCGCGTGATGACGGTCAGCTTGGGCACCGTGGCCTCGGCGTAGGCGAACAGCAGCTTGGCGCCGTGCTTGATCAGGCCGCCGTACTCCTGGCGCGTGCCGGGCATGAAGCCGGGCACGTCGACGAAGGTCACCAGAGGTATGCCGAAGGCGTCGCAGAAGCGGACGAAGCGGGCGGCCTTGCGGCTGGAATCGATGTCGAGCACGCCGGCCAGCACCTGGGGCTGGTTGGCGACGACGCCGACGGTCTGGCCGTCCAGGCGGCCGAAGCCGGTGATGATGTTCTTGGCGTAGTCGGCGGAGATCTCGAAGAATTCCGCCTCGTCCACGACCTTCAGGATCAGCTCCTTCATGTCGTAGGGCTGGTTCGGATTGGCCGGGACCAGGGTGTCGAGCGAAGGCTCGTCCCGGTCCGGGTCGTCGTAGCTCTCGCGCAGCGGCGGCTTCTCGCGGTTCGACAGGGGCAGGAAGCCGATCAGGCGACGCACCTCGGCCAGCGCCTCCAGGTCGTTCTCGAAGGCGCCGTCGGAGACGCCCGACTTCTTGGTGTGCACCGAGGCGCCGCCCAGGTCCTCGTGGCTGACCACCTCGTTGGTGACGGTCTTCACCACGTCCGGGCCGGTCACGTACATGTAGGAGGTGTCCTTCACCATGAAGATGAAGTCGGTGATGGCGGGAGAATAGACGTCGCCGCCGGCGCAGGGGCCCATGATGACGCTGATCTGGGGGATGACGCCCGAGGCCAGGGTGTTCTGCAGGAAGATGTCGGCGTAGCCGGCGAGGGACTCGACCCCCTCCTGGATGCGGGCGCCGCCGGCGTCGAACAGGCCGATGATCGGGGCGCCGTTGGTCAGGGCCATGGTCTGCAGCTTGACGATCTTGGCCGCGTGCGCGCCCGAAAGAGAGCCGCCGAAGACCGTGAAATCCTTGGAGAAGACATAGACCAGCCGGCCGCCGATAGTGCCGCGCCCGGTGACCACCCCGTCGCCGGGGATGCGCTGTTTGTCCATGCCGAAGTCGTGGGAGCGGTGCTCCACGAACATGTCGGTCTCCTCGAACGAGCCCTCGTCCAGCAGCACCTCGATGCGCTCGCGCGCGGTGAGCTTGCCCTTGGCGTGCTGGGCCGCGATGCGCGTCTCGCCGCCGCCGAGACGGGCCGCCGCGCGGCGGGCTTCGAGCTGTTCCAGGATGTCTTGCATGGGCGTCTCCCTTATCCGGGGAGGCTTAGCGCGTGTGTCCGCGCGGGAGAAGGTGGGAAGCCCGCTGCACCAGGCTACGCCTGGTCCCCCTCCCCCTGCGGGGGAGGAATGAGGGCGGCGAACCAGCGCTCCAGCAGCCGGGCCTCCTCGCGGCGGGCGGCGGTGCGTTCGGCGACCTCGGCGTCGACGCCCCACTGGCTTTCCTGGTGAGCTTCGTCCAGGCGGCTGAGGTCGAAGGCCGTGTCGGCGGGGAGCACGCCCCGCTGAAGCGCCAGCGCCAGGATCGCCGAGCCGAGGAGCGGCGTGGCCATCGCCAGCCCGGCCAGGGCGAAGTCGTCGAGCTCGAGCGCCAGTTGACGGACGCGGGCGAGCGATTCGGGCGACTGGGCGCGATGCACGACGCCCTCGGCGGGCTCGAGCGCGACCCCGAGCTCGCGGGCGGCCCAGTCGCGCCAGGGCGTCCACTCCCGCGCCTGACGCTCCACGAGGCTGGAGGGGCTGTCGGCGAGGTAGCACAGGGCGTCCGACCCGGCGTAGGCGGCGATCTCGTCGGCGGTGGCCTCGCGCGCCTGCGGGATGCGGTCGATGGCGGTGAAGGCCAGGCGCGTGGCGGGCATGGTCGCGGGCTCGATCAGCTCGGCCACGGCGTTCCATTCGTCGGCGCACAGGCGGGCCAGGGCTTCGGTCGGCAGGACCAGATCGGCCTTGGCGGGGGACTTCGGCGTGCGGCCGTCCAGGGTCACGGCGAAGCCGCGCGCGTGGGGCGCGACATCGGCGACCTTCCAGAAGCGGCGGGGCTTGTCGGGGGCGAACTCGGTGAAGCGGGGCGGCGGAGCTCGATCG
>JBKBUS010000005.1:0-18034 GCA_046290035.1 Brevundimonas sp. | reverse complement strand
ACCTACGCGGGCACGATCCGCGGCATCCATTTTCAGTCGCCCCCGCATGCGCAGGCCAAGCTGGTGCGCTGCGTCCGGGGCCGGATCATCGACTACGCGGTGGATCTACGCAAAGGCTCGCCCACCTACGGACAGGTCGCGTTCGCCGAGCTTTCGGGCGAAAACGGTCGCCAGCTGTTCGTCCCGGTGGGCTACGGCCACGCCTTCGTCACGCTCGAACCCGACACCGAGGTCGCCTACAAGGTGTCGGACGTCTATTCGGCCGAATGCGACGGCGGCGTGGCGTGGGACTGTCCCGACATCGGTATCGACTGGCCGCTGCCGCCTTCCGGGCCGGTGCTGTCGGACAAGGACAGGGCCCTGCCGCGCCTCGCGGAATTCGACAGCCCCTTCGCTTACGACGGGGTCCCGATGGCGGCCAGCGGCGATCTGGGCTAGGCCGCCACGCTCACGAGAGAGGGCTTCATGCGCATTCTGGTCACCGGCGGCGCCGGCTTCATCGGCTCGGCCCTCGTCCGTCGCCTGATCCAGCACACCGAGCACGAGGTGCTGGTGTTCGACAAGCTGACCTATGCCGGCCTGCTCAGCTCGCTGGCGCCCGCGTCGACCTCAAACCGTTACGGCTTCGTCCAGGGCGATATCTGCGACGCCGAGGCCGTGCGCGCCGCCATCGCCGATTTCCGCCCGCAGGTCATCGCCCACCTGGCCGCCGAGAGCCACGTCGACCGCTCCATCGACGGCCCCGGCGAGTTCGTCCAGACCAACGTCGTCGGCACCTTCGTCATGCTGCAACAGGCGCTCGGCTACTGGCGTGGGCTGGAGGGCGAGAACAAGGCTGCCTTCCGCTTCCACCACATCTCGACCGACGAGGTCTTCGGCTCGCTGGGCGAGACCGGCCTGTTCTCCGAGACCACGCCCTATGATCCGCGCAGCCCCTATTCGGCGTCCAAGGCGGCGTCTGATCACCTGGTCAGCGCCTGGGGTCACACTTACGGCCTGCCGGTCCTGATGACCAACTGCTCGAACAACTACGGCCCCTATCATTTCCCCGAGAAGCTGATCCCGCTGATCATCATCCGGGCCCTGAACGGCGAGCCTCTGCCGGTCTATGGGGACGGATCGAACGTGCGAGACTGGCTGTTCGTCGATGACCACGCCCGCGCGCTTCAGGCTGTGTTCGAGCGCGGCCGGCCGGGTCAGACCTACAACGTCGGGGGCAACGCTGAGCGTCGGAACATCGACGTGGTGAAGGCCATCTGCGCCAGCCTGGACAGGAAGCGCCCGCGCGCCGACGGCAAGCCCTATGCCGATCAGATCACCTTCGTGACCGACCGCCCGGGCCATGATGCCCGTTATGCTATCGACGCCACCAAGATCCGCGACGAACTGGGCTGGGAGCCCTCGGTGACGTTCGAGACCGGCATCGAACAGACCGTCGACTGGTATCTGAATAACCGTGGCTGGTGGCAGGCGATCCTCGACGGCCGCTACAAGACCGAGCGCCTGGGCGTGGCGCATGGCTGACGGCGCGGTCGACATCCTGATCACCGGCGGGGCCGGGCAGGTCGGTCTCGAGCTGGCTCGCGCGGATTGGCCCGCGCACGTCCGCCTGCACCTGCCGACGCGCGACCAGCTCGACCTGGGCGACGCCGAGGCCGTGCGCGCCGCCTTCGCCGCGACGCCGTTCGGGGCCGTCATCAACGCCGGGGCCTACACCGCCGTCGACAGGGCTGAGACCCAGGTCGCCGCCGCCTTTGCCGCCAACGCCATGGGTCCCGCCATCCTGGCCGAGGTCACCAAGGCGGCGGGCATCCCCCTGATCCAGGTCTCGACCGACTACGTCTTCGACGGCTCGGGTGCGCGCGACTACGGCGAGGCCGATCCGGTCGGACCGCTCGGCGTCTATGGCGCGTCGAAGCTGGCGGGCGAGGTGGCGGTCAAGACCGGCAATCCGCGCTCGGTGGTGATGCGCACCGCCTGGGTGCTCAGCCCCCACCGCGCCAACTTCCTCAAGACCATGCTGCGTCTCGCCGCCGACCGTCCGGCGCTCCGAGTCGTCGACGACCAGCACGGCTGTCCCACCTCGGCCCGCGACATCGCGGCCGCGCTGAAGACCATCTGCCTGCGGATGATCGAGGACGCGGCTGCCCCGACGGGCGTCTATCATTTCGTCAACGCGGGTTCGACCACCTGGGCCGGCTTGGCGCGCGAGATCATGGCGTGGAGCACGGCCCGCGGCGGGCCCTCGGCCACGGTCGAGGGGATCACCACGGCGGAGTATCCAACGCCCGCCCGGCGGCCCTCCAACTCGCGCCTCGATACCGCGAAGATCACCCGCGACTACGGCATCGCTCCGCGCCCCTGGCAGGACGCGGTGGCCGAGATCGTCGCCGAACTGATACCGGAGACCACCCCATGAAGGGCATCATCCTCGCCGGCGGGTCCGGGACGCGGTTGCACCCGATGACGCTGGTCACGTCCAAGCAGCTGATGCCGATCTACGACAAGCCGATGATCTACTATCCGCTGTCGACCCTGATGCTGGCCGGCATCCGCGAGGTGCTGATCATCTCCACCCCGCGCGACACGCCCAACTTCCAGGCTCTGCTGGGCGACGGGTCCAAATGGGGCATGGACATCCAGTACGCGGTCCAACCCAGCCCCGACGGCCTGGCCCAGGCCTACATCATCGGCGCGGACTTCGTCGCGGGCGGGCCGTCGTCGCTGATCCTCGGCGACAACATCTTCTACGGCCACGGGATCACCGACCTGTTCACCAGCGCCATGGCGCGGCCGGACGGGGCGACCGTCTTCGCCTATCACGTCAACGATCCCGAGCGGTATGGCGTGGTCGAGTTCGACGCCTCGATGCGCGCCCTGTCGATTGAGGAGAAACCGCCCCAGCCCAAGTCGCCTTGGGCGGTCACGGGCCTCTATTTCTACGACGAACAGGTGGTGGACATCGCGGCGAACCTGAAGCCCTCGGCGCGCGGCGAGCTGGAGATCACCGACGTCAACAAGGTCTATCTCGAGCGCGGCCAGCTGTCGGTCGAGATCATGGGCCGGGGCTTCGCCTGGCTGGACACCGGCACCCCCGACAGCCTGCTGGAGGCCGCCGAGTTCGTCCGCACGCTCGAGAAGCGCCAGGGCTTTAAGGTCGCCTGCCCCGAGGAGATTGCCTTCGCGCAGGGCTTCATCGACCTGCCGCAGATGGAGGCCATCGTGGCGGCGCTGGGCAAGAGCGACTACGGGCGGTATCTGCGCAAGACGGTGCTGGAGCGGGGCTGACGCGGCGCTCCGATCCCGCCAGCGCCGTTTCTCAGACCGGCCGCCCGCGATAGCGCAGCACCAGCGGCACGGTCAGCGTCATCTCGTGACTGATGCCGTGTTCCCACAGCCCGTCCTCACCCCAGCAGTCACCATGGTCGGCGCAGATCAGGGTGGTGGCGTCGCGGAACCTGGCGGGCAGCCCGGCGACGCGGCCGTCGACATACTCTACGCAGGCGGTCTGGCGCATCCGGCACTCGGCCGAGCGGTCGACCGTCTGGAACGGGACGCAGGGGTTGTCGTCCGCCGACCAGGGCGCGCCCTTTAAGTGATAGGGCACATGGGTCTGGCCGACGTTGACAAAGACGAAGGCCGGCCGGTCGCCGCCCTCGGTCAGGCGCGCCTCGATCCAGTCGACCTGGACCTCCACGCCTGCGTCGCCGGCGAACCAGAACTGCTCGAACCCGTGTCGCAGGCTCGCCGATATGGGGGTCGCCGGATCGCATTGGGTCGTTACCGCGCTGGATCGAGCGGTGCAGGAGGTCGGGCGGGCTACAGCCTGCTCGAAATCCTCGTGGTGCTCGCGATCATCGCCCTCATCGCCGCCGTCGTCGGGCCGCGCGTCTTCGCCCAGCTGGATCGTTCCAAGACCCGCACGGCGGAGCTTCAGATTCGCGCGTTGGAAGCCGCGCTCGAGACGATGCGTCTGGATATCGGACGTGCGCCCACCGAGGAGGAGGGACTTTCGCTGCTGGTTCAGGGAGATCCCGCCGAAGCGCCTGGCTGGTATGGCCGCTATCTCGACGACGCCGTGCCCAACGACCCCTGGGGGCGGCCCTACATCTATGTCACGCCTGAACAGGCCGCCTCGTCATCGCCGGCCGGGCCGGTGTCGTCCGGCGAGGCGCGGCCGCGCCTGATCAGCTACGGCGCCGACGGCCAGCCGGGCGGCGAGGGGGCGAACGCGGATGTGTCCAGTCGCTCTCGGGACGCCGCGCCCGCGACAGCCCAGCCGACGCCCGCGGCGCGACCCTACAGCCGAGCGGTTTCAGCACGCGAGCTGGGGTGCTTGGCGGAGGCGATCTCCTACGAAGCCCGCTCCCAGAGCGACGACGGCTAGGCGGCCGTGGCCGAGGTCATTCTGAACCGCGCCGCCGCGCCACAGTGAGTTCAGCTACACCTGCGACGCCTCGGTGGGTCGCTTTCCGGTCCGACCCGACCAGTGGGTCAAGGCGGAACGGATCGCGCAGGAGGTGGTCGACGGTCGCCGGGGCCGTAATCTGCCCGACCGGTCCGTCAACTACCACGCCAACTACGTCTCGCCGCGATGGGGCGGGCGGCTGGAGCGCGTGCGCCAGATCGGCGCGCACATCTTCTACGGCTCGTCCCTGGACGGCGGCTCGACTCCCGGGGCTGAGCCGTTCACGCACTCACAGGCCCGACGGCCCTCCGAGCTTGAGTTCCATCCGATCGAGGCGCTGCAACGTGCCTATGCGCTGGCCTCGACCCCGGAAACGGGATAAGCCGGGCCCTAGATCCGAGCGTCACAGCGCCGTCGCGCGCGAACGCGACGCCGGGGCCGCAAGCGGGAAAGGCGGATCGTTGCGGAGCATCCTGAAGGGTATTGGCGCGCGAGCGCCCGATCCGGACCTTTCGTACCTCGTGGGGCTGAACGAGCTGACGGTGATCGACCGCTGGGCGCTGGAGCGTCGGGCGCGCGCCTGGGCCCGGCCGGTCTATCTCGGCGACAAGGTGGCGCTGACGCGCATCCTCGGGCGCTACAAGCTGTTCGTCAGCACCCAGGACGTTGGCTTCGGCGCGCATGTGATGCTGGACGGCGTCTGGGAGAGCTGGCTCACCGTTTTCATGGCCCGGCGGGTCCGCGAGGGGATGCGCGTCGTCGATGCGGGCGCTAACCACGGCTATTACACGGTCTTGTTCGCGGAGTTGGTGGGCGCGGCCGGCCGCGTCGCCGCCTTCGAGCCGAACACCGCCCTGGCGCGTCTATTGCATCGCTCGGTGAACGTCAACGGTTTCGCGGGGCGGGTCGAAGTGCACGAGGTGGCGCTAGGCGCGGCCGAGGCGAACGTCGAACTTCACGCCTCGCTTGAGGAGCCCAAGAACGGCGTCGTCGGCCCTTTGGGCAGCGGCGGCGAAGTGGTTCGGCTGAGGGCGCTGGCGGACGTGCTCGCTCACTGGGACGGTCTGGATTTCCTCAAGATCGATGTCGAAGGGGCGGAGGAGTATGTGATCGCGGGCGCCTGGCCGCTTCTGGAGCGGTTCCGCCCGTCCATGATCCTGGAGTTCAACGTCGGCCGCACCGCCGACGGTTCAGGTCTGCTGGACCGCCTGGCGCATCTCTACGGCCCCCCCTCGGCGGTGGACCATGAGGGCGAGCTCGTACCCGTGACGCGTGAGTCTTTGCTGGACCCAAGACGGGTTGAGGACTGGCTGCTCTACTACGCTCGGCCGGCCTAGCGGCCGCTAGCGCGCCCATCAGTCGATCCGGCTGATCGTCAGGCCCCCGAAACGCATCTGGCCCGAAATCGTGCCCTCGATCTTGACGATCCGAAGCTCGAGCGCGGCAGGCTGACGAACCACAACGTCGATCTCGAGCCGGTATGGGCCGGGCTTACCGGGACGAAAGCGCCGTTCCGACATGGTTTCCAGGTCGCCCCACTGGAAGGCGTACTCCTGACGTGCGCCGTCGGCATCTACGGCGAACTCCGCCGTCGCCCGCCACTCGCCGGGCGGAACCCACAGGTAGGGGCCGAAGCTCGCGATTCGCGGACGGCCGGTCATGTCGATCGCGCCATCCACGGTCGGCCGCGAGGGCGGGTCGTTGTAGACGATGTCGTGAACGCCCAGGTGGAAGGTCGCGGCGCGATCCATCGGCAGCCGCAGATATGTCTTCAGGAAGTCGTGGCGGGGCGTTCCCGCGGACGCGACGCGAGTCGGCGCGATCAGCTCCAGGTCCCCACAGCGGACGATCGCCCCGCCTGCGTCCACCTCGAGCCGCGCCAATCGGTCGCCGAGAGCCAGACTTGCGGAGGTCAGCACTTTCGAAGCAGCCCGCCACCCGACAGCTTCATCCACCTGATCGCGATCCGCGACAACGCCGCCGGCGAAGGCAGTATCGGCCATCAGGCCGACCGCCGCGGCCCGGTGCTCGAGCGGGACGGCCTCGACGTCGTCCACGAGGATCAGGCGGCGCTCAGCGACGGCCTCCTCGCCATCCGGGGCGCTGTCGACCAAAAGCGTCCAGCCGGCTTCTGCCGCGGCCGCGGCGATGGCCGCTTCCCAGGCCGCGCGAAAAGGCGTCGGCGTCAGAACGAACCAGCGCGTCTCGATCACGCGGCGCGCAGCCACACATAGATGTCGATGGCTTCCTCGATGTCGTCGAAGATCTTGGCCTTGCCGCTTTCGATGATCAGCGCCCGCGAGCAGTGGCGCCCGATCATATGCATGTCGTGCGAGGCCATCAGATAGGCGCGGTCCTTGCGGTGCTGGAACAGCTCCTGGGCGCACTTCTCCTGAAAGCGGGCGTCGCCGACCGCGACCAGTTCGTCGATAAGGTAGCAGTCGAACTCGATGGCTAGCGACAGTCCGAACGCCAGGCGCGCCCGCATGCCCGACGAATAGTGCTTCACCGGTTCGCGCAGCTTCTTGCCCAGCTCGGCGAAGTCGTCGACCCGCGCGAGAGTTTCGGAGAAGGGCTTCTTGTACAGCCGCGACAGGAACCGGATGTTGTCCAGCCCGGACAGACTGCCCTGGAACCCGCCCTCCAGACCGATCGGCCACGACCGGGTCATCGACCAGGCGACCCGTCCCTCGGTAGGGGGCAGGATGCCGCCCAGCACCTTGATCAGCGTGGACTTGCCCTGACCGTTCCGCCCCAGGATGGCCAAGCGGCTGGATCGACCGAGCTCGAAGTTGAGGTTCGAGAACACCGGCCTCGTCGCGGTGGGATAGGTCTTGGACACATTGGCGACCACCAACCCCGGCTCGGGATCGGCCTCAACGTGCGCCAATCGCAAAGGCTGCAACATCAGTTCTCCTGGCGGTGCTCTCGCACCCCCGACCAGATCAGCCACCCGAGCCCGTAGATGAGCAGCATCGTGGCGAGAACAAGAAGAATGCCGCGCAGCGCCTTGGGCTCGGTGGCCTTGTCCGGACGGCTGGGCCCGGACACGCGCTCCAGATATAGCTTCTGACGATCCGCGCTCTGTTGCGCTGTAAGCAGCGCGGCGGTCGCGGCCGCCAGCTCGCGATCGGCGATCTCCTGGTTCAGCAGCAGGCTCTGGTAGTCGCCGACCTTGGTGGCCAGCGACTCCGCCTGACCCGCGATCCGGGCGCGCTCCGCAGCCAGTTGGCGTTCATAGGCGCGGATCCGGTTGTCGATCGACGCCAGCTGGGGGCTTTGCGGCGCTTCGGCGGCGATCTGAGCGCGCTCGGCGCGAAGCTGGGCCAGGGTCGTCGACAGCGTGCCGGTCAGCTCGGCGCTTTCGCTGACCGTAATCTCCGGATCGACGATGCCCTCGCGCGTCCTGAATGCGGTGAGGGCGACCTGGGCTTGCTGGAGTTGCCGTTGGGCGCTCTCACGCCGAGCCACGGCGGACGCGATGGCGTCGCGTTCAGCTCGCGTGTTCAGCTCGTTGATCAGGGCTTCGCCGCCGGTCAGCAGACCGTCCGCCATCGCCCAGGCGTCATTGGACGTGAAGCCCTCTACCCTCAGCGTGCTGATGCCGTTCGAGGCGTCGTAGCCTACGGTCAGGAACCGCTGGAACGCGGCGTAGAGATCCTCGTCGCTGCGGCCCGAGAACGGGCGGGGGTAGCGCTCGACGAAGTCCAGCGGTGCCCGGCCCAGAATGGCGCTGACGTCCAGACGTTGCCGAAGCTGCTGCAGCCCGTCGCGCGAGGTCATGTACTCGTGGACGATATAAGAGTCGGTCGCCGCAGTGGTGATGCCGACGCTTTCCAGGGCGACGCCCAGGCCGCCCCCCGGTATGGACTGTTGCCCTTGGGCCCTGACTACGAACTGGGCTTCCGACACATAGCGCGGCGCTGCGAACACCAGGTAGTAGAGGATGGTCAGAAGGGTGGGCGCCACGACCACGAGCAGGAACGCCAGCGGCACGCGGCGCACGAGGCCCGGCACCCGGCGGCGCGTCTTGGGGCCGGTCAGTTCAGGCTTGCCGAGGTAAGTCAGCTTGGCGTCGGACATGTTGTTCTCTCTACACGCGCCGGTCGCGCGTCACTCCGCTTCGAGCCTGTCGAGCCCGGTGGCTACCAGCAACAGACCGGTGGCGACCAGCCCTCCGGTCCAGGCCAGCGCATAGCGCAAATCGAAATGGGTTTCGACGAACTCTCCAAAGACGCCCGCGCGAACCATCTCCACGCCGTGCGGGAACGGGATCACCAGATAGGCGTCGCGGACCACCGGCGGCAGCCACGCCGCCATGACGAACGCGCCGGACAGGGGAATCAGCGCATAGCCGAAAAAAGCGGTCAGCTTTTCGAACACGTCGTAGCGGATCGCCAGCCCCGTGAACACGAGCCCAAGCCCGAAGGCCTGCAGCGTGACGATAATCCAGCCGGAGTAGAGCAGCGCCAGGTCCTGGGGCTCGCGAGCCTGGCCCAGTCCTATGATCAGCAGATAACACAGGAAGAATGCCAAGGTCGTCCCGCAGAACTCCAGCGCCGCGCGCGCGAACAGGATGTGCAGCGGCCGAACACGCTCATGGTACAGGATGCCCATGTTGGCCGGCAGGGCGTTCAGCGACTGGCTGATCTGGTGGCGGAACATGATCAGACAGAGATAGCCCGACACCACGAACGGCCCGAGCCGTACGCCGTGTTCATAGGGCGGCTTGATGATCGACCACATGATCAGCACGCCGATGGCGAAGATCATGGGCTCGCCGACCAGCCACATGAAACCCAGGCCTTCGCGTCCGTAGCGCGTGATCACCTCGCGCATCATCAGGGCGCCGATGATGCGAGGGTGCTGTTGGAGGGATTGGAGGCTCATGCGCGGTTCGGCCGTGTGCGATGCGAACGATCTAGCCCACCCGCCGGGGCGACGCCATGCCTTCAGACGCTTGGCGCCGTTCCGTGGCCCAGGCGCCGCGCCGCCTCCAGGTCCGCGGGTCGGCCCACGTCCAGCCAGTCCTCATGGAGCGGGAAGACCCCCACGCCTCGACCCTCGTCCGTCAGCTGTTTCAGCGCATCCGTCATGTCGAAGCGCCGTCCGGCGGGCAGGATGGCGAGCGCCTGGGGCGACAGGGCGTAGATGCCGCAATTCACAAGCCACTCGTAGGTCGGCTTCTCGACCAGCCCCGTCATGAAGCGATCGCCGTCGGTCTCGACCACGCCGAACGCCGCCTGTATCCGCTCGCGCCGCACGCACAGCGTCGCCGCCCCTCCATGCTCGGCGTGAAACGCCAGCAGGCCGCCGAAATCGACACGGGTCAGCAGATCGCCGTTCATGACCAGCAGGGGCTGATCGATCGGCTCGTCCAGCAAGGACAGGGCGCCGGCCGTGCCGAGCGGCTGATCCTCCCTCAGATAGTCGATCTCGACCCCGAACCGCGAACCGTCGCCGAAGTGGTCGGTGATGATCTCGGCCAGATAGTTCACCGCCAGCCGGAAGCGGCCGAACCCCTGGGCCCGCAGCCGCTCGATGATGGTCTCCAGCAGAGGCCGTCCGCCCACCTTCAGCATCGGCTTGGGACAGGTGTGGGTCAGCGGCGCCAGCCGCACGCCGCGCCCGCCCGCCATGATCACCACCAGGTTGTCGCGCGGCCCGTGCGCCGCCGGCGCCTCGGGAAACAGGCCCACGACCCGGCCGTCCGCCTCCACGACCGGCGCGAAGGCGACGCCCCGCTCCTCCAGCCGCCGCCGCGTCACGGCGGCCGTCTCGCCCGTCGCGGGCGCGGTCAGGGGCGAGAGGTTGGCCACCGCGCGGGCCGAATCCTCCAGCCGCACGCCGCGCAGCAGGCCGCGCCGCACGTCGCCGTCGCTGACGGTGCCGACCAGCCGCCCCTCCGCGTCGGCCAGCACGATCAGCTTGTGGCGCGCCGCGTCCAGCCGGGCGATCACCTCGACCAGGGGCGCGTCCGGCGCGGCCAGATTGGCCTCCAGACCGAAGCCGGGCCGGCTCACACCGCATACTCCTCGGGACGGTAAAGGTCCGCGTTCTCGCGGATGAACGCGACCGTGCGCCGAAGACCTTCCTCGAGATCGACGGCGGGGGACCAGCCCAGCTGATCTCGGGCGTTGGCGGCGTCGGCGATCAGGCGCATCACCTCGCTGCCCGACGGGCGAAGGCGCTGGGCCTCCTCCACCACCTCGAAGTCCGAGCCCGTGACCGCGCGGACCTTGTCGATCAGCTCGGCGATCGAGGTCTCGACGCCCGTGCCGAGATGGATCGTGCGCCCCTCCACGCCCGGGGCCGTGGCCGCCCGCATGAAGCCTTCGACCGTGTCGGCCACGAAGACGAAGTCGCGCGTGGGGCGCAGGTCGCCCAGCCGCACCGTCCGGCCCGCCAGCGCCTGGGTGATCAGGGCCGGGATCACCGCCCGCGCGCTCTGGCGCGGCCCGAAGGTGTTGAAGGGTCTGAGCGTCACCACCGGCGTCTGGAAGCTGAGATGGAAACTCTCCGCCAGCTTGTCCGCCCCGATCTTGGTGGCGGAGTAGGGGGACTGTCCGACCAGCGGGTGCGCCTCGGTCATCGGCGCGACCTGGGCGGTGCCGTAGACCTCGCTGGTGGAGACGTGCACGACCCGGCTCAGCCTGTGCCTGCGCGCCGCCTGCAGCACGTTCAGCGTGCCGACGATGTTGGTCCGGACATAGCTCTCGGGCGCCTGGTACGAATAGGGAATGGCGATCAGGGCCCCCAGGTGCAGGGCGACGTCGCAGCCCTCCGCCGCGGCCTCGACGCTGTCGCGATCCGCCAGATCGCCCCGCACCACCTCGATCTCACGCCGGACCGGACTGCGGTCCAGCCACCCCGCGCCGCCGTGGGAGGTGTAGCGGACGAACGCCCGGACGCTCGCGCCGAGCTCAACCAGCCGCTCGACCACATGGCTGCCGATGAAGCCGCCCGCGCCCGTCACCAGCACGCGGCGGCCCGCCAGGGCGGTCGGATCGACGGATCGGTCGCTCATCTCGCGCGGCTCCCCTGAGGCACGACGGCCGGACGAATCACTCTGGGACGACTTTACCAGCGGGCCGGACGGCGACCATGCTGGCCCATCTTTGAGTCGGGAGGCCGCCGTGATCGGCGACAGGCGGGTTATCGCGATCGTTCCGGCGCGGGCGGGCTCGGAGGGGCTTCCCGGCAAGAACGTGCGGCCGCTCGCCGGCCGCCCCATGATCGACTGGACGCTCCACGCCGCCGGCCAGTCCGCCCTGATCGACCGGGTGCTGGTCTCCACCGACGATCCGCGCGTGGTTGACCGGGTGTCGCCGCCCGCCGAGGTCATCGCCCGCCCCGTGGAGCTCGCCGGGCCCCAGGCCTCGGTGATCGACGCGGTCGCCCATGCCCTGCGGACCGCCGGAGAGACGCCGGACTACGTCGTGCTGCTTCAGCCCACGTCGCCGCTGCGGACCGTCGCCGACATCGACGCGGCGATCCGGCTCTGCGACGAGACCGGCGCGCCCGCCGTGCTCACCGTCTCGCCGACGCTCAAGCCCGCGCGGTTCCACGGCACGCTGGGCGGGGACGGCAGCCTGGCCCTCGACACGGCGCGGACGGGGGAGGCTGTGGTGCTGAACGGCGCGGTCTATGTGGGGCGCCCCGAACGGTTGTTCGCCGACCGCACGTTCCTCACCGAGGAAACGCGGGCGCTCGTCATGCCCCCGGAGCGGGGCTGGGACGTCGACACCCTTTACGACTTCGTCATCGCCGAGGCCCTGTTTCCCCACGCCCAGGCCTTCGCCGAGACGGGCATGCCCGCCGTCCGGCGCTAGGCCGGTTCGACAGCGGCGCGCCGGCGGACTATTCGACGGCTCGAGCTTCGACGAGACCCTCATGATCCTGATCACCGGCGCGGCCGGCTTCATCGGCTCCAACCTGGCGGCGGCGCTGAACGCGCAAGGGCGCGACGACCTCGTGCTGTGCGACTGGCTGGGCTCCGACGGCCGCTGGATGAACCTTAGGAAGCGGATGTTCCGCGACTTCGTCTTCCCCGAGCAGCTGTTCGAGCGGATCGACGACCTGGGGATCACCGCGGTGCTGCACATGGGTGCGGATTCTTCGACCACTGCCACCGACGGCGACTGGGTGATGAAGACCAACTTCCAGTTCACGCTGCGGCTGATGGACTGGTGCGCCCGCGCCGGCGTGCCGCTGGTCTACGCCTCGTCGGCCGCGACCTACGGCGACGGCGAAAGCGGCTTCGACGACGACTTCAGCCTGGCCGCGCTGAAGCGCCTGCGCCCGCTGAACCTCTACGGCTGGAGCAAGCACCAGATCGACCTGGTCCTGGCCGAGCGGGTGGAGAAGGGGCTGCCCCTTCCGCCGCGGTGCGTGGGCCTGAAGTTCTTCAACGTCTATGGGCCGAACGAGGCGCACAAGGGCGCCATGACCTCCGTGGTGGGCAAGAACCACGCGATCGCCAGGAACGGCGGGACCGTGGAGCTGTTCAAGAGCCACCGCGCGGGCTTCGAGGACGGCGGCCAGCTGCGCGACTTCATCCACGTGGACGACGTGGTCGCGGTCGCCCTGTGGTGCCTGGAGAACGGTCCCGCCCACACGGTCCTGAACGTCGGCACGGGCCGCGCCCAGTCCTTCGCCGAGCTCACCGAGGCCCTGTTCGCCGCGACGGGCCAGCCGGCGCGCATCCGCTACGTCCCCATGCCGGAACACCTCAGGGACCGCTATCAGTACTTCACCGAGGCGAAGATGACGCGCCTGCGCGCCGCCGGCTACGACCGGCTCTTCATGGACGTGGCGACCGGCGTCGCCCGCTACGTCGAGGTGCTGGACCGGAACGATCCCCATGTCTGACCGGACCGGCCGCTTTCCCTTCATCGATGCGCCGATCCTGGTGCTCGGCGACGTCATGCTGGACGGCTACGTCATCGGCGACGTGCGGCGCATCTCGCCCGAGGCCCCCGTGCCGGTGCTGCGCCACAGCCAGGACCGCGAGTCCGCCGGCGGCGCGGCGAACGTCGCGCTGAACATCGTCAGCCTGGGCGGCAAGGCCACGCTGGTCGGCCTGGTCGGGGACGACGCCGAGGGGCGGCGCCTGGCCGGGATCGCCGCGGCGGCGGGCGTCGTCTGCGACCTCGTCGAGGACCCGAGCCGCCCGACCATCGCCAAGACCCGCGTCATGGCCGGCGCCCACCAGATGATCCGCATCGACCGGGAGGTGCTGTCCCCCCTGTCGCCGGAGGTCGAGGACCGGCTGATCGCCCGGGCGGTCGCCGGGCTGGAGGGCGCCCGCGCCTTGGCCATCTCCGACTACGCCAAGGGCGTGCTGAGCGACCGGGTGCTGACAGAGGTGATCGCGGCGGCGAAGGCTCATGGCGTCCCCGTCCTGATCGACCCCAAGCGGACCGACTTCGCGGCCTACGCCGGGGCCGACGTGATCAAGCCCAATCGGGGCGAGCTGTCCGCCGCCACGGGCCTGCCCTGCGGCACGGACGCGGAGGCCGAAGCGGCCGCCCGCCGCGCCATCGCGGTGACGGGCGCCGACATCCTGCTGACCCGCTCGGAACAGGGCATCGCCTATTATCCCGAGGACGGCGAGGCGCTGACGGCCCCGACCCAGGCGGCCGAGGTGTTCGACGTCTCCGGGGCCGGCGACACCGTGCTCGCGGCCTATGCGCTGGCGGTCGCCGGCGGCATGCCCGCGGCCCAGGCCATGCGGCTCGCCAATGCGGCGGCCGGCGTGGTGGTGTCCAAGGCGGGCACGGCCGTGGTCGCCCTGGACGAGCTCGAGGCGGCGATGGAGCCGCTGGACCATCGCCCGGAGGCCGCCGGGCGGCTGCTGTCGTGGGACGAGGCGGCTCGCCTGCGCGACGGGTGGCGGCGTCAGGGGCTGACCGTCGGCCTCACCAACGGCTGCTTCGACCTGCTCCACCCCGGGCACGTGGCCATCCTGCGCGAGGCGGCGGCCGCCTGCGACCGCCTGATCGTGGCGCTGAATACCGACGAGTCCGTCTCCCGGCTCAAGGGGCCGACCCGCCCGGTCCAGGCCGAGACGGCCCGGGCCGAGGTCGTCGGCGCGATCCGGGGCGTGGATGCGGTCGTCCTGTTCGGCGAGCCGACGCCGCTCGAGCTGATCCAGACGCTCGTCCCGGACGTCCTCGTCAAGGGCGCGGACTATACCGAGGATCAGATCGTCGGCGCCGACGTGGTCAAGGCCGCCGGCGGCCGCATCGTCCGCGTCCCCCTGCGCGAGGGCCACTCCACGACGCGGCTCGTGGAGCGGAGCAAGGCCTAGATCAGTAGATCTCGAACAGCCCCGCCGCGCCCATACCGCCGCCGACGCACATGGTCACGACGCCGTACTTGGCCCCGCGACGCTTTCCCTCGATCAGCACGTGGCCGGTCATCCGCGCGCCCGACATGCCGTAGGGGTGGCCGATCGAGATGGCCCCGCCGGACACGTTCAGACGCTCGTTCGGAATGCCCAGCCGGTCGCGGCAGTAGATGACCTGCACCGCGAACGCCTCGTTCAGCTCCCACAGGCCGATGTCGTCGATCGTCAGGCCGTGCTGCTTCAGCAGCTTCGGCACGGCGAACACCGGGCCGATGCCCATTTCGTCCGGTTCGCAGCCGGCGACCGCCATGCCGACGTAGCGGCCCAGCGGCTTCAGCCCGCGCCTCTCGGCCTCCTTCGCCTCCATGATCACGCTGGCCGAGGCGCCGTCCGACAGCTGCGACGCGTTGCCGGCCGTGATGAAGCGGCCCTGTTCGATCTCCTCGCCGCCGCCGAAAACGGGCTTCAGCGACTGCAAGCCTTCCAGCGTCGTGTCGGGCCGGTTGCCCTCATCCTTGGACAGGGTCACTTCCTTGGCCGACGTTTGGCCCGTCGCCTTGTCGACCACCTGCATCGTGGTGGTCATCGGCACGATTTCGGCGTCCAGACGGCCCTCGGCCTGGGCCTGGGCGGTGCGCTGCTGGCTTTGCAGCGCATACTCGTCCTGGGCGTCACGTCCGATGCCATAACGCGCGGCCACCACCTCGGCGGTCTCCAGCATCGACATATAGATGTGGGGCGACAGCTTCAGCAGCGCCTCGTCCTTCATGCGATACAGGTTCATGTGCTGGTTCTGGACCAGCGAGATGGACTCCAGTCCGCCGCCCACCGCGACCTGCTGGCCGTCGTGGATCACCTGCTTGGCGGCGGTGGCGATGGCCATCAGGCCCGAGGCGCACTGCCGGTCCAGCGTCATGCCCGCCACGGTGGACGGCAGCCCCGCCGCCAGGGCGATCTGGCGCGCCACATTGGTGCCGGTCGAGCCCTGCTGCAGGGCCGCGCCCATCACCACGTCCTCGATCTCGCCCGGGTCGACGCCCGCGCGCTCGACCGCGTGCCGCACCGCATGCGCCCCCAGCGCCTGCGCCTGGGTGTCGTTGAAGGCGCCGCGATAGGCGCGCCCGATCGGCGTCCTGGCGGTGGAGACGATGACGGCTTCACGCATGACGGGCTCTCCCTGTTTCGGTCGGCATCTAAGGCTTTGCCGTCGCGTCCGCCAAGCGGCTTGGCGGGTTCATCTCGGAGATCATGAAGGGTTCACTGAGAACACCGAGGCTTGGTCGCCTTGGGGGAAGGTCGCGAATACTCGGGACGACGTCCTGACGGCGAAGCCGTCGCTCAATATCCCGTCCTTCACCTCGCGGCCTGGGCGTTCGCACCCGCCCTCCGTGCCCTCCGCGGCTTCTCCGTGCTCTCCGTGATGAACCTAGGCGGCGTCAGCCCTTTAGCGCCGCCTGGGCCTTCTGCAGCTCGATCATGCCTTGCGCCGCGCCCATCTCGGGCACGATCTCGCCGGTCCTGTCGCTGATCGCCTCGATCTGGGCGGCGACCTGTTCGGCCGCGTCTTCGCCGACGATGCGCGTCCCTTGCGTCAGGGTGACATAGGCGCGCTCGAAGCCGCCGGCGCCGGCCGCCAGGATCATGCGGGTCGGCGCGTCCTCGCTGACCAGATAGAGCAGCCCGGGCGTCACCAGCTCGGGCCCCAGCTGATCCAGCGGCAGGGCCGCGCCCAGGTCCTCGGTCATGCGGGTGTGCGCCGTCGGCGCCAGGCAGTTCACGCGAATGTCGTTCTTGGCGCCCTCGATCGACAGGGTCTGCATCAGCCCCACCAGCGCCATCTTGGCCGCGCCGTAATTAGACTGGCCGAAGTTGCCGTAAAGCCCCGAAGACGAGGTGGTCATGGCGATGCGGCCATAGTTCTGGGCCCGCATGATCTCCCACACCGCCTTGGTGCAGTTGACCGCCCCCATCAGGTGCACGTCGACGACGAAGCGGAAATCCTCCAGCTCCATCTTGGCGAAGGTCTTGTCGCGCAGGACGCCGGCGTTGTTCACCAGGATATCGACCCGGCCCCATTTCGACATCGCGGCCTCGACCATGGCCTTCACCGCGTCGAAGTCCGTCACGGACGCGGGGTTGGCGATCGCCTCGCCGCCCAGGGCCTCGATCTCGGCCACGACGGCCTCGGCGGCGCTCGCCGAGCCTCCGGAGCCGTCGCGGGCGCCGCCCAGATCGTTGACGACGACCCTTGCGCCACGGCGCGCCAGACCCAGAGCGTGTTCCCGGCCCAGCCCGCCGCCGGCCCCCGTCACGATCGCCACCCGCCCGTCGAACCGCATGCCGTCTCTCCCTGTTGCTTTCCGGGCGGCATCTAACTGCGCCGTAGAGTGTTGAAAAGGCGCCACAGCCAAGCCAATCGCGGCAGTATATGGGAACTAGTGTGGCGGTGCCCCGTTCGGCAGGTCAGGGCGGAGGGCGTTCGCTCCCGTGTCACTGGTCTTTGCTGTTGAGAAAAGAGGACAAGATGAAACTGAACCTTCTGGCGGGCGTGGCGATCGCCGGCCTGATGACCGCGACGGCGGCGTCTGCGGATCCGAACGGCTGGTACGGCGCGATCGACGCGGGCTTCCATACGATGGAAGACGGGATCAACGCGGAATCGTCGACGACGGGTGCGAACTGGAACTGGGAAGTGAACGACGGCTGGGCGGCGTTCGCGCGCCTCGGCTACCGTTTCAACCCGAACTGGCGCCTTGAGCTCGAGGGAGGTTACCGCGCGGGCGACATCGGCACGGTGCGTGCGGTGTCGGGCACCCAGGGCCTCTGCAACCTGACGCCGGCGACGGGCGGCTGCTTCTCGCCGGAAGGCGACATCGAGTCCCAGACCCTGATGGCGAACCTGATCTACGACTTCGGCGCGGCCGATGCGCGGATCCGTCCGTTCGTGGGCCTGGGCGTCGGCGTGAACCGCGTGGACTCTGACGCGGTGGGCAACCTCCGCGCCAACCGCTCCGCTTCTCTGTCCGTCGACGACGACTCGGTCGAGTTCGCGGCCCAGGGCATCGCGGGTCTGGCCTTCGCCATCACCGAGCGGGCCAACATCGACCTGACCTACCGCTACCTGACCGGCGACGCGTCCTGGGAGTCGCTCACCTTCGGGACCGGCCCGGGCGCGACCAGCTTCGGCACCTGGGAAGGCGACTACGACAACAGCCACACCGTGAGCCTGGGCCTGCGCTACAGCTTCGGCGCCATCGCGGCCCCGCCGCCGCCGC
>JBKBUS010000263.1:0-3581 GCA_046290035.1 Brevundimonas sp. | reverse complement strand
GCTCGCTCGATCGCCCCCGCGTTATAGGCGGCCTCCGCCTCCTGAACGATCCGCCCGGCCTCGAAGTCGTCGGCCTCGCGGCGCGCCTCGTCGACCCGCGCCACCTGGCGCGAGGCGTTCTGCAGCGCCCGGTCCAGGCTCGAAAAGTCCAGGGCGTCGCCGCCGCCCACGGCGCCCCGGGGGGCGTTCAGGTCCAGCGCCTGCGGCAGTCGCGCCATCTCAGCCTCCCATCCGGCGCTTCTGCGCCGACACGCCCATCTCGCCCAGCACGGTCGATCCCGCGTCGATCAGGCTCGAGAACAGCTCCACGCTGCCCTGGCCCATGGCGCTGGTCGCCTCGGTCAGCAGCGCCGTGCTCTCGCTCAGGCCGTCCCGCACGGTCTGACGCGCCCGATAGACGCCCTGTCGGCTCAGGTCCGCCAGCACGTCCAGGGCGGAGCCTTCCAGCCCCCCGCCGCCCGACGCCGCCGCCAGCGTCGCGGCCCGCGCGCCCACCCGGTCGCTCTCCTCCAGCATGATCGACGCCCGGATCCCGGCTTCCTGCCGGGCGTTGCGCGCCGCATTGGCCAGCATGCGCGCCCGCGCCCGGGCGGCGTTCCGTTTGCCGATGCCGCTGAAGATCGATCCGACGGCGCTCAGTCCCGCCGACAGGGGATTGCTCATCCGAACACGCCTCCGAAAAGCCAGTAATCCGCGCCGTCCGGGCCGAACCCGGTCATCCGCCCTTCGCGCGACAGGCCCAGCCGCTCGGCGAAGGCGCAGGCTCCGCCGGTCAGTTCGGGCGCGCCGTCGCGCACCGTCGCCTCGATGCGCCGGGCGCGGGTCTCCACCTTCAGGCCGTTGAACCCGCGCGCCACCATCACCCAGCCGCGCGGCGACAGGTCTTCGGCGAACAGCCACGCCGCCCAGCGGCCGAACCCCAGCGGGCTCAGGCCCCCGCACGCCAGCGGCTTCGCCCATCGCGCGGGCCCCTCGCACAGGGTCCAGGCGACGCCCTCCGGCCGCTGGGCGCGGAACAGCGGTTGGCCCGACAGGTCGTGCTCGCGCGCGAAATCGGGGCGGGGCGTGATCCGCGTCGGATCCGTCGGGCTGAACTCGCGCAGGATCAGGCCGCCCGTCATCGCTCCACCTCCGCCGTCGGCCGGATGACGTGCACCACCATGTCCCAGGCGTGATCGGTCTGGATGAAGATGCGACGCTCGAACTCCGCCCCGCCCAGCAGCGGCGTCTTCCAGGTGGTGCGGCGCACGACCGGGCCGCCCACGTCGCCCGGCGCGCGGTTCAGCAGCCTGTCGGTCCCGCTGTCGCCCTCCGCCCCGATCGTGCCGACATAGGCCACGGCGGCCTCCAGCACGACGACGGCGTGGGTGTAGCGCACCTTCAGCCCCTGGGTGCTGCCCGGCCCCAGGATGTCCGGCGGCAATCCCTCCCATCGGCTCAGGTAGGGGAGGCCCGCATGAACCTTCGTCGCCGTCACGCCCTCGGGCAGCAGGGCCTGCCCGGCCCCGCTGACGACACGGTCGCGATACTCGCCCCAGCCGGCGCCCGGGTTCGTCGCCGCCCCGGCCTCGGTCCGCGCCAGCAGGGTCACGGCTTCCCCGGCCAGGTGGTTCAGGCCGGAGACGCCGGTCGTCGCCGCCCCGTCGTAAAGCTCGGCCGCGTCCAGAAACAGCTTCTCCGCCGGGTCCGACAGCCTCAGGATCATGCGCTGGGTCGCGCCGCCCTTCTCCCGACGCGCCAGGATGAACAGCCGCGCACGGCCGTTGGCGCCCGGCAGGACGCACGCGCTCTCCTGCGCCAGGCCGCCGCCCAGCGGCGTCTCCTCGGTCGGAACGGCCGTCGCCGCCAGTCCGTGGCGGTTCCAGCCCTGCACGTTCTGCTCGGGATGATAGGTGAAGCTGGCCTGCCCGCCGTCCGCCAGCCGCACCCACAACAGGTTCCACGGCTGTTTCAGCCAGGTCAGGCCCGCGATGCGTCGGCTGGTGATGTGGGCCGCTGTCACGCTCAGGTCGCCCGCCGCCAGCGACTGGTCCGGCGCGACGCCGACGAACCGCAGCGTTTCGGCCCCGGCCGCGGCGAACATCACCAGTCCATAGGCCAGCGCGGGCATGACGTCGGCGCTGCCGAACTCGCCGATGGGCCGCGCCACGCATCCGCTGGGCGTGATCGGG
The DNA here is from genome assembly GCA_046290035.1 of Brevundimonas sp. Taxonomy (GTDB): domain Bacteria; phylum Pseudomonadota; class Alphaproteobacteria; order Caulobacterales; family Caulobacteraceae; genus Brevundimonas. The sequence continues at coordinate 1,410 of JBKBUS010000263.1, read as the reverse complement.
TCGTCGACGGTCGCTCCGGTGATCAGATGCTCGCCCGACGTCGTGCCCGCGATCAGATAGGTCGAGCCCGCCATCCACACGATGCGGTCACGACTGTCGCCGACGAAACGCCGCACCGCGTCGTCGTCCACGACCCGCCCCGTGCCCAGCCCGGGGGTGTAGTCCAGCCCCGCCGGGCTGAACCCCGCCGTGCGGGTGAAGCTGATCGCGTCCGGCTCGCCCAGCGCGCCCGCCAGCGCCAGGCGCTCCTCCCGCACCGCCGGGTTCGCCGTCGGCCAGCCGCGCACGTCCGAGAACGCGCCTTCGGACCAGTAGGGCGTGAAGGCGTCCAGCCCGTCGGGCAGTCCCGTCGTCACCGTCACTGACACCTGCGTCGGGCTGACGTAGCCCGTCACGAACAGCACCGCCGCGCCGTCGTGAAGGTGGGTCCACAGCGCGTTGCCGTCCGACACCGTGCCGCTCTCGTGCAGCGGGGGCGTGTTGCCCGCCTTGTTGTTGGATCCGGCGCGCGCATAGACCCGGCCGTTCGACAGCCGGCGCGCGCCGCTGGCGATGTTCTCCTCCTCGGGCTCCCAGCTCAGCACGCCGGGATTGCCGTCGTTGGGCCTCAGCCGCCACAGGCTCCCCACATGCCCCGGCTGGAACGCGGCGAAGTTGGCTTCCAGCGTCGAGCCGCTCAGGCGCAGCGTCCTCGCCGCGTCCGTGTTCTCGCCCCGGAACGGCCCGCGCACGATCGGCAGACCGGTGAACGTCCAGCTGGTGTTGCTGGCGCGCGTCAGCATCTGCGGCGACAGCCCGTCCCGGTGCGTCACGAAGATCACGTCGCCCGACTGGCGCGGCCGAATGCCCTCCAGCGCCGTGTCGGGATAGGGGCTGACGAACTCCACCTGGCTCGGCCCGTCCATGACCGGCTGCCCGTTGACCGTCCATACCCGGACGAACAGGTGGCCGAACTCCAGCAGCAGCGCGTCGCCGCTGGACCGGACGAACGGGATCAACCGGCCGGGCCGGTCCTGGAACTTGGTCAGGCCGCAGAACCACGTCCCCGGCCGTCGCCCGGCGGGGCCCGCCACGCGGCCGATCATGTTGAAGCCCAGGACGCAGCCCCGGCTGTGCTGCGCCAGATCCGACCGCGACCAGGCGTCCGGGCCCAGCTCGCCGACGTTCAGCGCGTTCGTGAACCCTTGCTGCCGCATGGCCGCACCATCCCCGCGCCGCGACGGGGTGGGGGTTCAAGGGGGATTTTGGAGTGGCGCTACCGCTCGCCGCGCCGCGGCTCGCTGCTTCAGCGCACGCCCTCAACCAACGAGCGACCGCGTCGCGAGCGATAGGGCAAGTATCAAGCCCTCAAACAGCGAGCGACCGCGTCGCGAGCGATAGGGCAAGTATCAAGCCCTCAAACAGCGAGCG
>JBKBUS010000262.1:0-3582 GCA_046290035.1 Brevundimonas sp. | reverse complement strand
CGCCGAGGGCGACGTCCCCGGCTCGCTGTCCTTCCTCATCACCGGCGACGAGGAAGGCCCCGCCCTGCACGGCACCAAGCGCGTCGTCGAGACCCTGATGGCCGAGGCCGAGGTCATCGACGCCTGCGTCGTCGGCGAGCCTTCGTCCCAGCACGCCCTCGGCGACACCATCAAGATCGGCCGCCGCGGCTCGCTCAACAGCTGGATCACCGTCCACGGCAAACAGGGCCACGTCGCCTATCCCGACCGCGCCGCCAATCCGGCCCCGGTCATGGCGCGGCTGATGGCCCGGCTGGCCGACCATCGGCTCGACGACGGCTATCAGGGCTTCCAGCCGTCGAACCTCGAGATCACCACCATCGACATCGGCAACCCGGCCACCAACGTCATTCCGGCCGAGGCGAAGGCGCGGCTCAACATCCGCTTCAACCCGACCCACACCGGCGACGCCCTGATCGCCTGGCTCAACGCCATGGCCGGCGAGGCCCAGGCCGAGAGCGGACTGCGCATCGAACTGGAGCACCTGTGCTCGGGCGACGCCTTCCTGACCGAGCCGGGCCCCTTCGTCACCGCGGTGCAGGACGCCGTCGAGGCCGCCGCCGGCCGCCGGCCCGAGGCCTCGACCACCGGCGGCACCTCGGACGCCCGGTTCATCCGCGCCATGTGTCCGGTGCTCGAGCTCGGCCTCGTCGGCCAGACCATGCACCAGATCGACGAGCGCGCGCCCGTCGCCGAGATCGAGGCCCTGGCGGAGGTCTACCGCCGCGTCATCGTCACCTTCTTCGACCGCGCCTAGAACAGCAGGTCGAGACCCAGCATCGCTCCGCCGAACATGGCGGCGAAGGCGACCAGGAAGTAGAAGATCTCACGCCGCGCGCTGCCCCGTCGCTCCAGGGTCATCGGCGGCAATTCAACCGGCAGCCTGCTCATCGCCCACTCCCGCAAAACCGGACGAGGATGCGCTCCGATGGTTGCCGGGCCGTTGAGGAACGTGGTTGCCGTCACGGCCTCTCTAGGAACCGCAGCGCGGTCAGCACATGGGCCCGCACCCCGACCGGCAGCACCTTTTCATTGACGTCGAAGGCCGGCGAATGGTTCGGCGGCGAGCTGGCGGGATCGACCCCGTCGGCGCTGGCCCCCAGGTGGTAGAAGACGCCCGGCACTTCCTGCGACAGATAGCTGAAGTCCTCGGCCACCGTCGTCGGCGGGGCCCCGGCGTTGACCCGGCCCTCGCCCGCCGCCTCCTCCAGCACGGGCGCCAGCCAGGCCGACAGGGACTCGTCGTTGAACACCAGGGCCGCGTTCTGGCGCACAGCGAACTCGGCGGTGGCTCCGTAGGTCTCTGCCACATTGCCGACCGCGATCTCCGCCCGCCGCACCAGGTCGTCGCGCTGGGCGATGTCGAAGGTGCGCAACGTCCCTGACAGCACCGCCCGGTCCGGAATGATGTTGTAGCGCACCCCCGCGTCCAGGGTGGCGATGGTGAACACCGTCGGCGTCGTCGTCGGATCGATGGTCCGGGCGGTCAGGCTGTTGATCGTCTGGACCACGTCGGCGGAGGCCGAGATGACGTCGACCCCCTTCCACGGCCAGGCCCCGTGCGTCTGCCGGCCGTTCAGGGTGATGTCGACCCGGTCGGACGCCGCCATGAAGCCGCGAGGCCGGTACCACAGCGTGCCCGGCGCGCCCGGGACGACGTGCAGGCCGAAGATGGCGTCCGGCCGGGGATCGGCCAGCGCGCCTTCCTCGATCATCAGGGCCGCCCCGCCCTTGGGCTCCCCCGGAGGGGCGCCCTCCTCGGCCGGCTGGAAGATGAACACCACCGTCCCGGCGATCCGGTCCTTCATCCCGGCCAGCACCTCCGCCGCGCCCATCAGCATGGCGACATGGGCGTCGTGGCCGCAGGCGTGGGCGACCGGCACCGTAGCGCCCATGTAGGAGCCGGTCGCCGTGGAGGCGAAGGGCAGGCCCGTCGCCTCGAGCACCCGCCGGGCGTCCATGTCGGCCCTCAGCGCCACGGTCCGGCCCGGCCGGCCGCCGCGCAGGATCCCGACCACGCCGGTCTTGCCGACCTCCGTCCGGACCTCCAGCCCGAGGCCGCGCAGATGATCCGCGACCATGGCCGCCGTGCGCGTCTCGGCGAAACCGAGCTCCGGATGGGCGTGCAGGTCCCGACGCCAGGCCACCACTCGCGGCGTCACCGCCTCGACGACCGCCGCGACCTCATCGGCGGACTGGGCGTGGCTCGCTCCGGCGGGCAGGGCGAACGCCACGGCGGCCGCGGCGGCGAGCAGGCTTCGGACGGTCATGGCGAGTCTCCCCCATCTTGAACCGCAACCGTCGCGGACGGCGTGCGCTTCCGCAAGGCTTCGCCTCCGCCTAAGGTCCGCGCGTGAACCTCCGCTCCCCCGCCTTCGCCATCCTCTTCGCGGTCAGCCTGATCGCGGCGGCGGGCAATATGGGACTGCAGTCGGTGCTGCCCACGATCGGGCGCGAGTTCGGATTGCGGGACACCCTCGTCGCCTCGGCCTTCGCGATCAGCGCCCTGATGTGGACCCTGACCTCGCCCTACTGGGCCCGGCTCTCGGACCGTCTGGGCCGCAAGCGGGTCATCATGATCGGCCTGGGCGGTTTCGTCGTCTCCATGGCCGGCTTCGGTCTCGCCGCCAGCTCGGGTCTGGAAGGCTGGCTGGCGGTGATGGTCGCCTTCGCCCTCATGACGGTGGCGCGCACGGTCTATGGCGTGTTCGGGTCTGCCGCGCCGATCGCCTCCCAGGCCTATGTCGCCGACCGCACCAATCCGGGCCAGCGGACGCAGGCCATGTCCTTGCTGGCGTCGGCCCAGGGCCTCGGCACCGTGGTCGGTCCGACGCTGGCGCCGGTCTTCATCCTGCCGTTCGTCGGACTGGCGGGTCCGATGTACGCCTTCGCCCTGTTCGGCGCCGTCATCCTGCTGATCGTCTGGCTGAAGCTGCCCAGCGGCGACGTGGTGCGCCTGCCCTCGCCCAGCGGCCGCCGGACCGACGCCGCCAAGGGGCTGTGGAAGGACCCCCGGGTCCGGGACTATCTGATCTACGGCCTGCTGGTGACCGGGGCCCAGGCGATCAACATCTCGGTGCTGGGGTTCCACATCATCGACGAACTCGCGGTCGAGGGCATCGCCTCCAGCCAGACCGCGTCCTTCATCAGCATCGCCATGCTGGCAGGCGCCGCTGCGACACTGATGGTCCAGTGGGGCCTGATCCCGCTGCTGAAGTTGCAGGCGGCCGACCTGATGCGCTGGGGCGCCGCCCTCGCCCTGCTCGGCAATCTGATGAGCATCGCCTCGCCCGGCTACTATGGCGTCGTCGTCGGCTACGCCGTGGTCTCGATGGGCGTCGGCTTCGCCCGGCCGGGGTTCACCGCCGGCTCCTCCCTGTCCGTCGGCCCGCACGAACAGGGCGCGGTGGCGGGCCTGATGATGTCGCTGGCCGGATTGAGCTTCCTCGGGCCGCCGGTGATGGGCGTAGCTTTGTACGAACTCTCCGAACCCGCGCCCTTCGTGGCCAACGCCCTGCTGCTGGCCGTCGCCACGACCCTCTG
>JBKBUS010000261.1:0-3593 GCA_046290035.1 Brevundimonas sp. | reverse complement strand
TTATGTGGTCGATGAGCTGATCCCGCTCATCGACCAGGCGTTCGCGACGACCGGGACGCGCTCCATCTTCGGCCACTCGATGGGCGGGCACGGCGCGTTGACGCTGGCGCTCAACCACCCGGAGCTCTTCCGATCCGTATCGGCCTTCGCGCCGATCAGTTCGCCGACGCGCTGCCCGTGGGGCGAGAAGGCGCTCAGCGCCTATCTGGGTTCAGACCGCGAGAGCTGGGCGCGGCACGACGCCGCGCTGTTGCTCGCCTCGGGCGCGGGCCGCGGCCGCTTCGACGACATCCTGATCGACCAGGGCGACGCGGACAGTTTCCTCGCGGAACAGCTGAAGCCCCATCTGCTGGTCGAGGCGGCGGAGGCGGCGGGCCAGAAGCTGACCCTGCGGATGCAGCCGGGCTACGACCACAGCTATTTCTTCATGGCCAGCTTCATCGACGACCATCTGATGTTCCACGCATCGCGGCTCGGCTGACCGGGAACGCACCTCGCCGCCTTGGCTTGAGAGCGGATACGCCTATTTGAGGCGGACCCAGCCATCCAGAACAGGAGTCTCCCCATGGCCTTCACCCTGCCGCCCCTGCCCTACGCCTATGACGCGCTGGAGCCGGCCATCGACAAGGAGACGATGACCTTCCACCACGACAAGCACCACCAGACCTACGTGGACAACCTGAACAAGGCCGTGGACGCGGACGCCAACCTGCAGGGCAAGTCGCTGGAGGAGCTTTTCGCCTCGATCTCCAGCCTGCCCGAGGCCGTCCGCAACAACGGCGGCGGCCACTGGAACCACGCCCTGTTCTGGGAGCTGCTGGCGCCCGAGGGCCAGACCGGCGCGCCGTCGGCGGAGCTCGCCGCCGCGATCGACCGCGACCTGGGCGGCATGGACAAGTTCAAGGAGGCCTTCAACGCCGCCGGCGCGGGCCAGTTCGGCTCGGGCTGGGCCTGGCTGATCGTGCAGGACGGCAAGCTGAAGGTCACCTCGACGCCGAACCAGGACAATCCGCTGATGGACGTCGCCGACGAGAAGGGCGCCGTGGTGCTGGGCGCCGACGTGTGGGAGCACGCCTACTATCTGAAGTACCAGAACCGCCGCGCCGACTATCTGAAGGCGTTCTGGTCGGTGGTGAACTGGAACAAGGTCAACGACCTTTACGCCGCCGCGACCGCCTGACGCGACGAAATCGGGCCGCGGCGGGCGCCGAGCGTGCGCCGCGGTCTAGCTTCCCGCGCGGGAGCGCCTATGTCGGCTTCTCCATATCGACCGGGAGGCTGAACCGATGACACTTCACCTGAAACTCGCCTTGGCGGCGGCGGCGCTGGGCGCCGTGCTCGCGTCCTGCTCGCCCGAGCCGCAAGGCGAGAGCGCAGACGCCGCCGCCCAGCCCACGAGCACCGATGTTCACGCCTTCACCATCGGCGAGTTCCAGGCCTTTGCCCTGCGCGACGGCGGGCTGAGCGTGCCCAACGACGGCGCGGTTTTGGCCATGGGCGAGCCCAAGGCGGACGTGGACGCGCTGCTGACCGCGGCCGGCCTGCCCACCGAGTCCCTCAACCTTTCGATCCAGCCGCTGCTCGTGCGCGCGGGCGAACGGGTGGTGTTGTTCGACGCCGGCGCAGCGGGTCAGATGGGCACCGAGGGCAAGCTGCCGGCCTCGCTGGCCGCGGCCGGCGTGAGCCCGGACCAGGTGACCGACGTGCTGATCTCCCACCTCCATGGCGACCATGTCGGCGGCCTGGTCAGCGGGGGCGCCCTGGCCTTCCCCAACGCGACCATCCGCATGAGCGCCGACGAGTGGACCGCGCTTCAAGCCGACGCCCAGATGGCCGAGCTCGTCAGGATCATCACCCCCGAGGTGGAGACCTTCGCACCCAACACCGAGATCCTGCCGGGCGTGCGGTCGGTCGACATCGACGGTCATACGCCCGGACACACCGGCTTTGAGATCGCCTCGGGCGGCGAGCGGCTGTTCTATGTGGCCGACACTGTCCATCACCACGTCATCTCGGTGCAGCGCCCGACCTGGACCATCGCCTTCGACGGCGACGAAGCGGTCGCCGAGGCCAGCCGCCAGGCTGTTCTCGCCCGCGCCGCAGACGAGAACCTGCGGGTCTATGCGGTCCACTTCCCCTTCCCGGGACTGGGCCGTGTCGAGCGCCAGGGCGAAGGCTTCGTCTGGTCCCCGGAGTCCTGAGCCGGGCTTGACCGACGGAAGGCGGGCCGTCATAAGGCCCGCTTTCTCGCGCCGACCCCGGTCGTGCGTGGGTTTTCACACGGGTGACGCGTGTACCGCCGTTGAGATCGCGGCTCCATCGGGGAGCCGCCGGGCCGCGTCGAGTTGAAGAGACCACGATGTCCAAGCGCCACAGCGCCAAGTACAAGATCGACCGCGCCATGGGTGAGAACCTGTGGGGCCGCGCCAAGTCCCCCGTCAACAAGCGTAGCTACGGCCCCGGCCAGCACGGCCAGCGCCGCAAGTCGAAGGTCTCGGACTTCGGCCTGCAGCTGAAGGCCAAGCAGAAGCTGAAGGGCTACTACGGCAACATCACCGAGAAGCAGTTCGCCCGGACCTACGCCGAGGCGGCGCGCCGCAAGGGCAACACCTCGGAGAACCTGATCGGCCTGCTCGAGGCGCGCCTCGACGCTGTGGTCTATCGCGCCAAGTTCGTACCGACGCCCTGGGCCGCGCGCCAGTTCGTCAACCACGGCCACATCCTGGTGAACGGCAAGAAGGTGAACATCGCCTCCTACCGCGTGAAGGCCGACGACGTGATCTCCGTGAAGGAGAAGTCGCGCAACATGGCCCTGGTGCTGGAAGCGCAGCAGTCGTCGGAACGCGACGTGCCGGACTACCTCGAGTTGGGCGACCGCGGCTTCTCGGTCCGCTTCGTCCGCGCTCCGGAACTGGCCGACGTGCCGTATCCCGTGAAGATGGAGCCGAACCTGGTCGTCGAATACTACGCCTCGTAATCGACCCCACGGCGAGAATGACGAGGGGCCCCGGAGCGATCCGGGGCCCTTTTTCGTGCGCGTGAAGGAAGCGTCACTTGCATTTTGTGTAAAGGGCGCTTTCCATATTCATCTCTCGGCTCGGAGGCCCCTGACATGGATCGACGCGACTTCGTTCTCACCGGGGGGGCCGTGCTGGCCGCACCCGTCGCCGCCTGGGCTCAGGACGGTCAGACGGGTTGGCTTCAGCTGCCGACCGAACCCTATCGCGGCAAGCAGGACGACATCGCGTTCGTTGATCGCAGGCACGGCTGGTACGGCAACGGACAGGGAAAGCTGTTCCGCACCGTGGACGGTGGGGACAGCTGGGCCCAAGTGCTGGATCGGCCCGGCACCTTCGTGCGCGCATTGGGGTTCGTCGACGCCCAGCTTGGATTCCTCGGCAACATCGGCCCCGACTACTTCCCGGGCGTGACTGACGCCACGCCGCTGTATCGCACCCGCGACGGAGGGCTACGCTGGGAGGCGGTGGCCATCGACGGTCCGGCGGTGAAGGGCGTCTGCGCCATCGACGTGCACCGCCAGCCGTTCATCAACGCCGGCGTGCTGGATCACCGCGTGACGCTCCGGGCCGGCG
>JBKBUS010000260.1:0-3594 GCA_046290035.1 Brevundimonas sp. | reverse complement strand
CCCGGAGGCGGGGGCGAATCGCAGTTCCCGACGACCGGTGGACAAGCCGCGCGCGCCTGTGGATGAGCCCGCCTTGACTTTCCGGGGCGTTGATGCGCCCTACGCCGCTTCCCGGCCACCCGTTCAAGTCCCGCGACCATGACCCTGCACGCCTATCGCTCCCACACCTGCGGCGCCCTTCGACTGTCGGACGCGGGCGCGAACGTGCGGCTGTCGGGGTGGGTGCACCGCAAACGCGACCACGGCGGGCTGCTGTTCGTGGACCTGCGCGACCACTACGGCCTGACGCAGCTGGTGCTGCACCCCGGAACGCCGGGCTTCGAGATCGTCGAGCGTCTGCGCGCCGAGAGCGTGATCCGCGTCGACGGCGAGGTGGTCCAGCGCGAGGCGGGAACCGTCAACGCCAACCTGCCGACCGGCGAGGTCGAGGTGCGGGTCAGCGCGGTGGAGGTGCTGTCGGAAGCCGCCGAGCTGCCGCTGCCCGTCTTCGGCGAGCCGGAGTATCCGGAAGAGATCCGGCTGAAGAACCGGTTCCTGGACCTGCGGCGCGAGACGCTGCACCGGAACATCGTGCTGCGCTCCAAGGTGATCAGCTCGATCCGCCGCCGGATGGTCGATCAGGGCTTCCTGGAGTACCAGACCCCGATCCTGACGGCGTCCAGCCCTGAGGGCGCGCGCGACTTCCTGGTGCCGTCGCGGCTGCATCCGGGCAAGTTCTATGCGCTGCCGCAGGCGCCGCAGCAGTTCAAGCAGCTGCTTATGGTGTCGGGCTTCGACCGCTATTTCCAGATCGCGCCCTGCTTCCGCGACGAGGACCTGCGCGCCGACCGGTCGCTGGAGTTCTACCAGCTCGACGTCGAGATGAGCTTCGTCACGCAAGAGGATGTTTTCGCGGCGATCGAGCCCGTGATGCACGGCGTCTTCGAGGAGTTCGCCGAGGGCAAGCCGGTGTCGCCGATCGACGGGACGCACACCTTCACCAACGACGCCGGCCAGAGCTTCGAGCACCGTGGTTTCGAACGCCTGACCTATCAGCAGGCGATGGCCTGGTACGGCACCGACAAGCCGGACACGCGCAACCCCATCAAGATGCAGGACGTGTCGGAGCACTTCCGCGACGGCGGGTTCGGCCTGTTCAACAAGATCCTGGCGGCGGACCCCAAGAACGCGGTCTGGGCGATTCCGGCGCCGACGGGCGGATCGCGCGCCTTCTGCGACCGGATGAACAGCTGGGCCCAGGGCGAGGGCCAGCCGGGCCTGGGCTATATCTTCTGGTCGGACGACCAGGGCGCCTGGGGCGGGCCGATCGCCAAGAACCTGGGCCAGGAGCCGACCGAGGCGCTGATGTCGTCGCTGGGGCTGGGCAAGGGCGACGCCGCCTTCTTCGCCGCCGGCCTGCCGGCGACCTTCGCCAAGTTCGCGGGGCTGGCCCGCACCCGCGTGGGGACCGAGCTGAAGCTGATCGACGAGGACCAGTTCAAGTTCTGCTGGATCGTCGACTTCCCGATGTTCGAGTGGTCCGAGGAGGAGAAGAAGATCGACTTCTCGCACAACCCCTTCTCGATGCCGCAGGGCGGGTTGGAGGCGCTGGAGACGCAGGATCCGCTGACCATCCGCGCCTATCAGTACGACATCGTCTGCAACGGCTATGAGCTGTGCTCGGGCGCGATCCGGAACCACAAGGCCGAGATCATGCTGAAGGCCTTCGAGATCGCGGGCTATGACGCCTCGGTGGTCGAAGCCCAGTTCGGCGGGATGCTGAACGCCTTCCGCTACGGCGCGCCGCCGCACGGGGGCCTGGCGCCGGGGATCGACCGCATCGTCATGCTGCTGGCCGGCGAGACGGCGATCCGCGAGGTCATCGCCTTCCCCCTGAACCAACAGGGCGAGGACCTGCTGATGAACGCCCCGACGGCGGTCAGCGAGCGTCAGCTGAAGGACGTGCACATTCGCCTGGCGCCGCCGATCAAGGTCTGATCGGCGGGCTCGCCACGCCGCCTCAGTCGAGCGAGGTGAAGTAGCGCGGCGTGGGCGGGATCGGCGGGCGCGGCGGGGTGACGGTGACGACCCGCATCCGGGCCCCTCGGCACTCGTTGACCTGAAGGTTGCGCGGCAGGCGCGTCCGGCTGTCGCCGCAGGCCTCCGAGACCTGATCCTGGGACAGGCCCCGGGCGCGGCTGAGGTCGGCGCCGCGGATGTCGGCGCGGGAGAGGCTGGCCTCGGTGAAGTCCGCGCCGGCGAACCGCCCGGAGCCGAAGCGCGCGCCGTTGAGCTCCGCTTCCCGGAACGAGGCGCGGCTGAAATCGCCGCCGCTGAGATTGGCGTTGGTCAGGCTGGCCTCGACGAAGCTGGCGCCGACCGCGTTGACTCGCTCCAGATCGACCCCGAACAGGGCCGCGTCCGACATGCGGGCGTTGCGCAGATCCGCGCCGGTGAAGTCCGCCCCCACCAGGCCCGCGTCGGACAGATTGACGTTCGTCAGCCGGGCGCCGGCGAACCGCACGCCCTGGGCGTCCGCGTCCGACAGATTGGCGTCGGAGAAGTTGGCGTTGGAGAAGTCGGCGCCGACGACGGACACGCCCCGCAGGTCCGCCCGGCTGAAGTCGCTGCCGGAGAAGTTGGAGCCGACCAGCTCGGCCCCGCGCAGGTTGGCGCCGACGAGGCTGGCGTTGGTGAAGCTGGCGCCCAGGAACGAGGCGCCCGAGAGGTTGCGGCCGGAAAGCTCGCAGCCGTTGCAGCTGCCGCCGAAGGACACCATGCGCACGACGTCGCGGTCCTGGAGGAGCGGCCACTGGCGCGCCTCGGCCGTCCCGGCGAGCGCCGTGACGGCGGCGGCCGAGGCGAGGAGGGCGACGAGATGGGGTCGACGGTTCTTCACGAGGAGACAGATGCGCCCAAACGCCTGAGACGCCTACTTAAATCGCCGTAAGCTTCGCGGCCCTCAACAGGTCGGAATGTGCAGACCGGCGGGCAGGCGGGTGGCGGCGTCGCCGCAGGCCTGGTTGAGCCGCGACTGGCTAAGCCCCCGCGCCGTGGACATTTCCGCGCCGGAGAAGTTCACGCCGGTCAGCGTGGCGCCCGAGAAATTGGCGCCCTCCAGATAGGTCCCCACAAAACTGGCGTTCGTCAGGTTCGCGCCGGCGAAGCTGGCCCCGCCGAACACCCCGCCATAGGCGTTCACGTCGCGCAGGTCGGCGCGCGAGAGGTTGGCCCGGTTCAGGACCGCGAGGGCCAGCTCCGACTGGCGCAGGCGTGCGCCGGCGAGGTTCAGGCCCGAGCGCTCCAGGCCGGTGAAGTCGCCCTGGAACAGGTTGCACCCCGGGCAGGAGGCGCCGCCCCGCACCCGCGCGATCTGGGACGCGTTCTGGGCGCTGGCGGGGAGGGCGACGGCGACGAGGGCGACGGCGAGCGTAACGGCGGCGAGGCGGCGAATCTTCATGGCGAACTCCGGCGTGGAGCCCTCGACATGCAAGATCGGGGCCGCGCTGGGCTCAGTCGACCGGCGCGTCTGGACGCGGGGCCGGGGCCCCCATCAGCCAGGGCACCGGCAGGCCGTGATGCATCGGCGTTCCAGGCGGTGCGCCGTCGCAGGCG
>JBKBUS010000259.1:0-3602 GCA_046290035.1 Brevundimonas sp. | reverse complement strand
CTTCAGTATCAGCAACCGCTCGATCTGGCCTTTCAGGCCCTGTCCGATCCGACCCGGAGACGGATGGTCGAACGCCTGTCCGCCGGCCCCGCGACGGTCAGCGAGCTGGCCGCGCCCCTGCCGATGTCGATGTCGGCGGTGGTGCAGCACCTGAAGATTCTCGAGGCCTCCGGACTGGTGGCCACCGAGAAGGTCGGCCGCGTCCGCACCTGCCGGGTCGAGCCGCAGGCGCTCAGCGCCGCGGAGCGCTGGATCAACGACCGCCGCCGGTCCGTCGAGCGCAGTCTCGACCGGCTCGGCGCCTTCCTGGACGAAACCAGGCCCCAAGAGGAGACACCGAAATGACCAAGCCCGACCTGCCCCGGGTGGCCCACGGCGCCTTCACCATCGAGCGCCGCTACGACGCCTCGCCCGCGCGCGTGTTCCACGCCTATTCCGATCCGGTCGCCTTTCGCCGCTGGTTCGTCGAGGGAAAGGGCTTCACCATCCATGAGTGGACCCACGACTTCCGTGTCGGCGGCCGCTCCGGCGGACGGTTCCGCCATGGCGACGAGAGCAACGACGTCTGGTTCAACGAGACCGAACATCTGGACATCGTTCCCGAGCGCCGGATCGTCCTCTCCTATGTCATGGGCCGCGAGACGCCCGAGGGTCGTGTGCCGAACTCGGCTTCGCTGGGCACCACCGAATTGGTCGCGGATGGCGCCGGGACGCGCCTGATCTACACGGAGCAGGGAGCCTTCCTTGAGAGCGGCGACCATATCGCCATGCGCGAGCACGGCTGCCGCGAAATGCTCGAGGGCCTCGCCCGGGACCTGGCGGAACATTCGTGATGACCGGCGACCGTCTCTTCTTCGGCGCCTTCACCATCGAGCGCCGCTACGACGCCGCCCCGGAGAGGGTGTTCCGCGCCTTCGCCGACCGCGAGGCCAAACAGCGCTGGATGGGCTGCGAGGAGGTCGCCGCCCCGGTCATAGAGCAGCTCGACTTCCGGATCGGCGGGCGGGAGATCAGCCGCGGCGGCGGCGAGGACGGCGCCGAACACCTGTTCGAGGGGACCTACCTCGACATCGTCGAGGGGCGGCGGTTCGTCTTCGCCTTCGTCATGCATGTCGGCGGGCGGAAATTGTCCGCCTCGATCGCCTCGGTCGAGGTTCTGCCCGAGGGGCCGGGCGCGCGCCTGATCTTCAACGAGCAGGGCGTCTATTTCGGCGAGGACGGCTGGGCCGGGCGCGAGGAGGGCACGGCCTTTGGAATGGACCAGCTGGCCCGGTGGCTGGCGTCGCAACGGGAGACCGTCTGACCATGTCGCTGATCCTCTGGTCCCACCCCTATTCGGCCTACGGCCAGAAGGCCCTGGTCGCCCTCTACGAGCTCGGGCTGCCGTTCGAGCCCAGGCTGGTCGACTTCGCCGACGAGTCGGTCATGGCCGCCTTCCGGGCGCTGTCGCCCTTCGCCAGGATGCCGGTGCTGATCGACACGGCGGCCGACCGGACCGTCCACGAGTCCAGCATCGTCATCGAATATCTGGACCGGGCGGCGGGCGGCGGACGGCTGATCCCGAGCGATCCGGAGGCGGCGCTCGAAGCCCGATGGGTGGACCGCATCGTCGACACCTATGTCGGCGGACCGATGAACCGGATCATCTTCCACCGGCTCGGCCGGGCCGGACCGCCGCCGCCGGAGGCGGTCATGGCCCTGGATGCGAACGAGATCGCGACCGCCTGGGACCTGATGGAACGCCGCCTCGGCGACGGCCGGACATGGGGCGCGGGCGAGACCTTCACCCTGGCCGACTGCGCCGCCGCCCCGATCCTGACCTATGCGCGGCGGCTGGTCCCGTTCGGCGAGCGGCCGCGGCTCAGGGCCTGGCACGGCCGGTTGATGGCCCGGCCGTCGTTCCGCCGCGCCCTTGAGGACGCCGCTCCGTTCGGCGACCTGATGCCGGCCCCGCCCGCGGTCGACTGAGGCCGGCGCCCGGACTCAGCCGTTGGCCGTGGCCAGGGCTCGCGAGCCGCCCGGCGTCGCCGCCACCTCGAGCAGTTTCAGACGGAAGATCAGCACGCTGTTGGGCGGGATCTCGCCGGCGCTGTCCTCGCCATAGCCCAGCTCCGGGGAGATGTAGACCAGCCACTCGTCCCCGACCGTCATGTGCTGGAGCGCATCGCGCATCCCCGGGATGATCGAGCCCGAGATGCCCTCCTCGATCGTGAAGACCGCCGGCGCGCCGCGCTCGAACGAGCTGTCGAACACGGTCCCGTCGGTCAGCGAGCCCTCATAGTCGACGCGCACCAGATCATTGCCGTCGGGCCGTTCGCCCCCGGGCGGTCCCGCCTGCAGCACCTTGTACTGGACGCCGGACGGCAGGGTCCGGACGCCCTCCGCCTTGGCGTTGGACTCCAGGAAGAACTCCGCCGCGCGCAGGTTGGCGGCCGCGTCCGCGTCGACGCCGGGCGCCGCCTCGCGGCCGCACGCCGCCAGCGTCGCCGCCATGGCGATGACCGCCGCCGTCCTAGCCCATCCGTAGTTCATAGCCCGCCTCTTCCAGTCCGTGTCTGATCTCGTCGGCGTGGGCCTCGCCCCGGGTCTCGACCATGATGTCGAATTCCGCGCCCTTGGCGGGCACGTCCAGCGCCAGTCGGTTGTGGACCACGTCGATGATGTTGCCGCCCAGGCCGCCGATCACCGCGCTCATCTTCGACAGCATGCCGGGACGGTCGTCGCCGAGGATGCGGTAGACGACCAGCCGCTTCTCGCGCACCAGCTCGCGGTTCAGGACCACGGCCAGCATGCGGGAATCGATGTTGCCGCCGCACAGCGCCAGCCCGACCTTCATCCCCCGGAACCGTTCGGGCGCGGCCAGCAGGGCGGCCAGACCCCCCGCGCCGGCGCCTTCCGCCACGGTCTTCTCCAAGGTCGCGTAGAAGGCCACGGCCTTCTCGAAGTCGGCCTCCTGGCAGACAATCACGTCTTCAACGAGAGGATCGGCGAGGGCGAACGGGATGTCGCCGACCGCCTTGATGGCGATGCCCTCGGCGATGGTCTGGCCGCCGCACTTCGGGGTCTCGCCCCGGCGTCTGGCCGAGAAGGAGGGGTCCATGGCCGCCTCCACGCCGAAGATGCGGATCGACGGCTTCAGTCCCTTGGCCGCGATGGCCGTCCCGGCGATCAGTCCGCCGCCGCCGATCGGGATGATCAGCGCGTCGAGATCGGGGGCGTCTTCCAGGAATTCGAGGCCGCAGACGCCCTGACCGGCCACGATGCCCTCGTCGTCGAAGGCCGAGACGAAGACGAAACCCTCCTCGTCGCGCAGACGGTGGGCCTCTTCAGTCGAGCCCGAGAAGTCCAGGCCCTTGATGACCACGGTGGCGCCGTGCGCCCGGGTGCCGTCGGCCTTGGTGAAGGGCGTGCCCTCGGGCATGACGATGGTCACCGGTATGCCCAGCCGGGCTCCGTGATAGGCGAGGGCCTGGGCGTGATTGCCGGCCGAGGCGGCCACCACGCCCCGCCGACGCTCGTCCGGGGTCAGCTGCAGCAGCCGGTTCAGGGCCCCGCGCTCCTTGAAGCTGCCGGTGAAATGCAGGTTGTCGAACTTGATCCAG
>JBKBUS010000258.1:2631-3623 GCA_046290035.1 Brevundimonas sp. | reverse complement strand
CTCCGCGACCATCTCGCCCTGGGCCGAGCCCTTGTGCGCCAGCATCGGCTCGCCGGTCAGGTCGCCAACCGCCCAGACGTTTTTCATGCTGGTGGCGCAGCGGTCGTCGATCTTCACGAATGGGCCGTCCATGGCCAGGCCCATGTTTTCCAGGCCCCAGCCCTGGGTCCGGGGCTTGCGGCCCACGGTGACCAGCACCTTGTCGGCGTCCAGCCGGATCGCCTCGCCGTCCTTGGTGGTGACGTTCAGCCGGCCGTCCTCGAACGACCCGGCTTTCGCCTCCAGATGCAGCTCCACGCCATGGGCGGTCAGCCACTTGGCGACCGGATCGGTCAGGGCCTTGTCGTAGAGCGGCAGGATGCGGTCGGCCATCTCCACGATGGCGACCTGGGCTCCCAGTTTGCGATAGGCGATGCCGAGCTCCAGCCCGATGTAGCCGCCGCCGACCACGACCAGCCTGCCCGGCACGGCGTCCAACGACAGCGCCTCGGTCGAGGAGATGACGTCGCCGCCGAACGGAAGGAAGGGCAGTTCGACCGGCTCCGACCCCGTGGCCAGGATGACGTGCTCGGCGGTGATGGTGATCGGACCGTCCTCGGTCTCGACGCGACAGGTCTTGGCGTCCTGGAAGGTCGCCCAGCCCTTGATCACCTTGACCTTGGCCTTCTTCAGCAGGGCCGCGACGCCGGCGTTCAGCTTGCGGACGATCCCGTCCTTCCACTCGCGGGTCAGGGCCAGATCGATGGCGGGCGCGGACGCAGTGATGCCCAGCGTGCCGTCGCCGGCCGCCTTGGCCACGGTCTCGTACTTGCCCGCCGCATGGATGATGGCCTTGGAGGGAATGCAGCCCACGTTCAGGCAGGTGCCGCCCAGCCCGTCACCGCCGTCCACCAGCACGGTCTCCAGCCCCAGCTGGCCGCAGCGGATCCCCGCGACATAGCCGCCGGTGCCGGCGCCGATGATGAGAACCTTGGTTTTCATCTGCTGCATCT
>JBKBUS010000258.1:0-2621 GCA_046290035.1 Brevundimonas sp. | reverse complement strand
CAGGCCCTTGATCCGCTGGACGAAGACCGCCGCGTCGTGGCCGTCGACGATACGGTGATCGAAGGACGACGACAGGTTCATCATCTTGCGCACGACCATCTGGCCGTCCTTCACCACCACCCGCTCCTGGATCTTGTTCGGGCCGACGATGGCGACCTCGGGGTGGTTGATGATGGGGGTGTGGACGACGCCGCCGAGCGTTCCGAGCGAGGTGATGGTGATGGTCGAGCCGCTGAGCTCCTCCTTCGCCGCCTTGCCCGACTTGGCCGCGCCGGACACGCGGGCGATTTCGTCGGCGGTGTCATAGACGTCGCGCGCCTCGGCGTGGCGGACCACAGGCACCATCAGGCCGTTCGGCGTCTGGGCGGCGATGCCCAGGTGCACCGGCGCGTGCTGGGTCAGGATGCCGGCCTCGTCGTCATACCAGGCGTTGATCTGCGGCTGGTCGCGGAGCGCCACCACGATGGCGCGGGCGATGAACGGCAGGACGTTGAGCTTCGGCCTGTCCGTGCCCTTGTTCTGGGCGTTCAGATGAGCCCGCAGCTCCTCCAGCGCCGTGACGTCGATCTCCTCGACATAGGTGATGTGCGGGATGCGCCGCACGCTCTCGGCCATCTTCTCCGCGATCTTGCGGCGCAGGCCGATGATGCGGACCTCGGTTGAGCCCTCGGCCTTGGCGTAGGTCGCCGCGCCGCCGCGCGCGGCCGGGCGCGCGCCGCCGGCGATATGGGCGTCCAGGTCCGCGTGCTCGATCCGGCCGGCCGGGCCGGAGCCGGCGACGAACTGCAGCTCGATCCCCAGCTCCCGCGCGCGGTTGCGGACGGCAGGCGACGCGAGGGGCTTCTGGGACGGATCGCGCTCGATTCCCCTCCCCCTGGATGGGGGAGGGGCAGGGGTGGGGGTGGAGGTGGCGGCGGGCTGAGGCGCGGATTTGGCGACTTCCACAGGTGCGGCGTCGGCCGTCGCGCCCTCTGCGGACCCGCTGTCACCCTCACCCCCGACCCCTCTCCCATCGAGGGAGAGGGGGGCGGAGTCTGCGTTGCCGTCGCCGTCGACTTCGAACTCGACCAGCGGACCGCGCACGGCGATCATCTGGCCGGGCTCGCCGTGCAGCTTGGAGACGGTCCCGGACACCGGGCTGGTGATCTCGACCGTGGCCTTGTCGGTCATGACGTCGGCCACGACCTGGTCCTCGGCCACCACGTCGCCGACCTTGACGTGCCAGGCGGCCAGTTCGGCCTCGGCGGTGCCTTCGCCCACGTCGGGCAGCTTGAAGACGTAACGACCCATCAGCGACCTCCCGACATCACGGCTTTCAGCGCCTCGGCCACCCGCTCGGGGCCGGGGAAGTATTCCCACTCGAAGGCGTGAGGGTAGGGCGTGTCCCAACCGGTCACGCGGGTGATCGGCGCCTCCAGGTGGTGGAAGCAGCGTTCCTGCACCAGGGCCGACAGCTCGGCCCCGAAGCCAGAGGTCTTGGGCGCCTCATGGACGATCACGCAGCGGCCGGTCTTCTTCACCGAGGCCTCGATCGCCTCGATGTCCAGCGGCACGAGCGAGCGCAGGTCGATGACCTCGGCGTCCACGCCCGCGTGCTCCGCGCCCGCCAGCGAGACCCAGACCATGGTGCCGTAGGCCAGGATGGTGACGTCGGCCCCCTCGCGCATGATCCGGGCCTTGCCCAGCGGCTCGATGACCCGGCCGGTCGGCACCTGGGCCAGCTCCTGGGCCTTCCAGGGCGAGACGGGCTTCTCGTGCCAGCCGTCGAAGGGGCCGTTGTACAGGCGCTTGGGCTCGAAGAAGATGACGGGATCGTCGTCCTCGATCGCCGCGGTCAGGAGCGCCTTGGCGTCATAGGGGTTGGACGGGATCAACACCTTCAGCCCCGCGATGTGGGTGAACAGGCTCTCCGGGCTCTGGCTGTGCGTCTGGCCGCCGAAGATGCCGCCGCCGTAGGGCGAACGCACCACGATGGGAGCGGTGAACTGGCCGGCCGAGCGGTAGCGTAGCTTGGCGGCTTCAGAGACGATCTGATCGTACGCCGGATAGATGTAGTCGGCGAACTGAATCTCCACGACCGGGCGCAGGCCGTAGGCGCCCATGCCGATGGCGGCGGCGACGATGCCGCACTCGCTGATCGGCGCGTCGAAGCTGCGGGTCAGGCCGTGCTTCTGCTGCAGCTTGTCGGTGACGCGGAAGACGCCGCCGAAATAGCCGGCGTCCTCGCCGAACGACAGGACGTTCGGGTCCTCGGTCATCTTCACGTCCAGCGCCGAGTTCAACGCCTGGATCATGTTCATCGGGACGATCGCGGGCGTGTCGCTGACGATCGAGGCCGGCGCGGCGTGCTGATCGACCATGTCGGGTTCGACGCCGTCGGTGCGGTCCGCTTCGGTGAAGGCTTGCTCGCTCATGGTCAGACCCCCACCTCGCGCCGCTGTTCGACCAGGCGCCAGTCCTCGGTGGCGAAGACGTCCTCAAACATGGTCTTCACGCTGGGGCGCGACTGGCCGAGCGTGCCGACGGCCTCGGCCTGTTTGCCGGCAGCGCGGACAGCCTCCTCGGCGGACTTCAGCTCGGCCTCGTGCTGGTCCTCGGACCACTCGCCGAGCGCGATCAGG
>JBKBUS010000257.1:0-3625 GCA_046290035.1 Brevundimonas sp. | reverse complement strand
GCCGACCGGCTTCTCCAGCACGATGCGCGCCTGCGGCCCGGTCAGGCCGGCGGCCTTGAGCGCCCGCACGATCGGCCCGTAAAGCGAAGGCGAGACCGCCAGGAAGTAGGTCAGTTCCCGGTCGTCGCCGAGCTTGTCCTTCAGCGCGCTCAGTCCCTCGGCCGAGGTGGCGTCGACCGCCACATAGTCGATGCGTTCGGCCACGCGGGCGAAGCTGTCATCCGACCAGTGACCGTCGGCGCGCTTGACGATGCTCTCCCTGACACGGGCGAGGTAGCTGTCGCGGCTCTCCTCGCTGCGGGCCGCGGCGATGATCTTCAGACCTTCGGGCAGGAGGCCGTCGTGCTCGAGGAAGTAGAGCGAGGGCAACAGCATCCGGATCGCCAGATCGCCGCCGCCGCCGAAGAGCACCAAGGCCGCCATTCCTGTCCTTTCGCGAGCTTCGCCGTCCGCTACCCGTCCCCTTTGGCCGGTCGGGCGCGATCCGCCAACACGTCCAGCACCCGCTGAAACGACATGTGACGCGCCTTCAGGAGAACGAGCAGATGATAGATCAGGTCCGCCGCCTCCGACGCAAGCTCCTCGTCCGGACCGGCGGCGCCGGCGAGCGCGGTCTCTACGCCTTCCTCCCCGACCTTCTGGGCGGCGCGTTTGGGTCCCTGGCCCAGCAGCCGCGCGGTCCAGCTGGTCTCCGGATCGGCCGCGGCCCGCTCGGCGATGGTCCGCTCCAGCGCCGCGATCCGGCCCACACCCGGCGCGTCCTCGTCGCCGAAGCAGCTGGTCGTGCCCAGGTGGCACGCCGGCCCCATCGGCTGCACCGCCACCACCAGCGCATCGCCGTCGCAGTCCGGCGTGACCGAGACGACCTTCAGCCGGTTGCCGCTGGTCTCGCCCTTCCTCCAGCGCCCGCCGCGCGACCGGGAGAAGAAGGTGGCCTCGCCGCTCTCCAGCGTCTCCTTCAGGGCCGCCTCGTCCATGTAGGCGAGCGTCAGCACCTGCAGTGTGTCGGCGTCCTGCACCACCGCCGGGACCAGCCCGCCGCCCTTGGCGAAGTCCAGGGCTTCGAAGTCGATCGTCATATCCTCACCTCCACCCCGGCCCGGTCCAGGTCGCGCTTCAGGTCCGGGATCCGGATCGCGCCCGAGTGGAACACGCTGGCGGCGAGGGCGCCGGAGACGTCGGCCTGGCGGAACGCCTGGATGAAATGGCCGACCGCGCCCGCGCCGCCCGACGCCACCAGCGGGATGGTCAGACGCTCGCGCGCGGCCGCCAGCTGCATCAGGTCGTAACCCTGACGCACCCCGTCCTGGTCGATGCAGTTCAGCACGATCTCGCCGGCCCCCAGCTCCTGCGCCTCCACGATCCATTCCATCGTCAGCCGCCCGGCGCCGCGCCGCGCGTCCGGGTCGCCGGTGTATTTGTGCACCCGCCAGTCGCCGTCCTGGAACTGGCTGTCGACGCCGACCACGACGCACTGCCGCCCCAGGCGCTCGGCCATCTCGGCGATCAGCTCCGGCCGCTCCAGCGCGGGGGAGTTGATCGACACCTTGTCGGCCCCGTGATCGAGACAGCGCGCCGCCTGATCGACCGTGCGGATGCCGCCGGCGACGCAGAAGGGGATGTCCAGCAGCCGGGCGATATCCTCGACCCAGCCGTAGTCCAGGGTGCGCCCCTCGGGGCTCGCGGTGATGTCGTAGAAGACCAGCTCGTCGGCGCCGTCGTCGCGATAGCGGGCGGCCAGTTCGGCGGCGTCGCCCATGTCGCGGTGGCCCTCGAAGCGCACGCCCTTCACGACCCGCCCGTCCTTCACGTCCAGGCAGGGGATGATCCGCCGGGCGGTCATCGCACCGCCTCCAGCGCCTGTTCGACGGTGAACCGGCCCTCATAGATGGCGCGGCCGACGATGGCCCCGGCGCAGCCCGCGGCCCTCGCCGCCGTCAGGTCGTCCAGCGCCGACACCCCGCCGGACGCCTGGATCGCCAGATCCGGCCGCCGCCGCCGCACCTCCGCCAGCAGTTCGAGGTTCGGTCCGGTCAGGGCGCCGTCACGGCCGACGTCGGTGATCAGAACGTGCTTGAGCAGGCCCTCGGGATAGGCGCCGAGCGCGGTCCAGAGATCGATCCCGGCCGCCTCGGTCCAGCCCTTCAGGGCGGGAACCGGGACGCCGTCCGCGATCCGCACGTCCAGCGCCAGCGTCAGCCGCTCCGCGCCGAACCGCTCCAGCCAGCCTGTGACCGTCCCAGGCGCGCTGACAGCCAGAGAGCCGACCACCACGCGGGCCACGCCCCCCTCCAGAAGGCGTTCGACGTCCGCGACCGCGCGCACGCCGCCGCCCGACTGAATCTTCGCCAGACCCGCCGACGCCAGGCGTCCGATCAGCGCGTGCTGGACCGCGCGGCCCTGCTCGGCGCCGTCCAGATCGACCACGTGCACCCAGTCGGCGCCGGCCTTCGCGAACGTCGTCAGCCGCGCCAGCGGGTCCTCGTCGTACTGGGTCACCTGGTCGAAGCGGCCGTGCATCAGCCGCACGCAGACGCCGCCCCTCAGGTCGATGGCCGGATAGACGATCACGCGGGCAGCTCCAGGAAGTTCTTCAGAATGCGCAGGCCCGTCTCCGACGACCGCTCCGGGTGGAACTGGCACCCCATGCGCGAGCCCATCGCCACCACGCCCGGCACCGGTCCGCCGTACTCGGCCGCCGCCAGGGTCGCGGGGCCGTCGGGGCAGACGAAACCGTGCACGAAGTAGGCCCAGTCGCCGTCGTTGACCCCGTCGATCAGCGGATGGTCGGCGCGCCGGGTCAGCCGGCTCCAGCCCATGTGCGGCACTGGCCGGTCGGCGGCGGGCTGGATCGCCTCGACGCGACCGGGGATCAGGCCGAGGAGACGAACCCCGCCGTCCTCCACGCTCTCGTCGAACAGCAGCTGCTGACCCAGGCAGACCCCCAGCAGCGGGCGCGGGAACGCGCGGATCGCCTGGACCACGCCGAGCGCCTCGATCTGCCGCATCGCATAGCCCGCCGCGCCGACGCCCGGCAGCACCAGCCGTTCGGCCGAAGCGATAGTCTCGGGCGTCGAGACCAGCTCGACCGTCGCGCCCAGCCGCTCGAACGCGAACCGCACCGATGCGACGTTGCCCGCGCCGTAGGCGAGGATGGAGACGGTCATCGCCTATCGTCCCCAGCGAAGCGGGGAGGACTGGAGCCCGCCATCACAGCACTCCCTTGGTCGACGGCACCGCCTCGCCCTCGATGCGGATCGCCTGGCGCAGCGCCCGGCCGAAGCCCTTGTAGACGGCCTCGGTCTTGTGGTGGTCGTCCGCGCCCGTCACCGACACATGGATTGCCGCGCCCAGATGCTCGGCCAGCGACCGGAAGACGTGAGCCGTCAGGTCGGTGCGATATTCACCGATGAAGGGCGTCTCGAACGTTCCCTCGAACACCGGATAGGGGCGGCCCGACAGGTCGATCGAGACCTTCGCCTCGGCCTCGTCCATCGGCAGGACGAAGCCGTAGCGGGCGATGCCGCGCCGTTCGCCCAGCGCCTGCTTCAGCGCCTGGCCCAGCGCGATGGCGGAGTCCTCGATGGTGTGGTGCGGGTCGGTGTGGAGGTCGCCCTCGCACGCC
>JBKBUS010000256.1:0-3630 GCA_046290035.1 Brevundimonas sp. | reverse complement strand
CGCCAAGATTGAAGACGGTGGACTGCACTTGGTTGTAGTCGAAGACAAAGGGGTCAGTTGGCAGCGCATCCGGGGTCGCATTGCGATAAACTACATAGCTCACGCCAGATAGATCGAAATTGACAGCCTGAGGGTTGTACTCGTTGTAGAGCCAATCGATCGACAACTCGTTCAGGAAGTTATCGCCTTGATAGGTGTGCCTCAGAACGACGTTGCTGACGTCTTGGTTGACCTCGTTAGCGCGGCTGAACGCATTTGTGCCGCCAAAGTCGCGGATATCTCGTGCGCTGTTATAGGTGGCGCTCAGATCGATCCGCTGGCGGTCGTCAATCTGCCAGGACAATTTGCCGAAGAACAGGTCCTGTTCGAACGGCGCCTCGAAGGTGCCGAGCTCGTCCTCGAACAACGGGGTGTACTGCGCCACGTTCTGGTTCAAGGCGACGGTGTTTGCCCGCGTCTCGTCCTTGCGCTCGTAGGAGACAAAGTAGTGCAACCTGTCTTCGATGATCGGTCCGCCGAACGCGGCGCCCCACTGCTCGCGATCCAGCTGCGGCTTGGGCTCGCCCAGACGCTCGGAGAAGACGTTCTGGCTGTACCAGTCGGTATCGGAATAGAAACCGAAGACCTCGCCGGTGAAGTCGTTGGTGCCGGAACGGGTCACCGAGGTGATGATGGCCGATCCGGCCTGTTCGTACTCGGCCTTGAAGTTCTGGCTCAGCACGCGGAACTCAGCCACGGCGGCCTGCGGAAACGGGTTGCCGCGGTTGTCGTCCTGACCGGCGATCCCGCCGTCGAGGATGTTGGACTTCTGATTGGCGCCGTCGATGAAGACGTTCACCGCGTTGGCAGACTGGGCGCCGGCGTAGATGGTGCGTTCGGTCGTCTCCTCGCGCACGACCAGGCTCGGGGCCAGGGCGGCGAAGTTCAGGAAGTTACGGTTGATCTGCGGCAGGTCGTTGATCTGCTGCCTGGTGACGTTGGTGGCCACCTCCGAGGTCCGCACCTCCACCACGCGCTCGGCGCGGACGATGATCTCGTCGACGGTCGTCACGCCGGCGTCGGCCGTCGAGGCCGCGGCGACGTCGAGGTTCAGGGTGCCGGTCTGACCCAGGCCGACCGTGACGGTCTGGCTGGCCGTCTGGCCGTCGCCCGAGGTGACGCTGACGGTGTAGGTGCCCGGGCGCAGGCCGGGAAGCACGTAACGGCCCTGGGCGTCGACGTTGCTGCGCGAGACGTAGCCGGTGGCGACCTCGGTGGCGGTGATCACCCCGCCGGCCTCGGCAACGCCGCCCTCGGTGATCTGACCCCTGAGGGTGCCGGTGGCGGTTTGCGCCGCCGCCATGCCCGCCAACGCCATCGAGGCGGCCACGGCCAGAGCCGAAGCGCCGGCGAGACGCGCGGCCTTTCCGTTGAACTTGGTCATCTTGCTCCTCCCTGAGAGACTGGATCGGCGGCCCGGGATGCTGTCGCCCCGATATCGCCGGCTGAAAGACTGGACTCGCGTGCGACCAACTGCGGCCGCACGATCTCACGCACGGGCTGCTGGCCCGTCGCAGCGCCGCCGATGCGGTCGGCCAGGCGCCCCAGGGCGCGGCGGCCGACGTCGGCGATGCTGATCCTCATGGTGGTCAGGCCCGGGCTGACGAGGGCCGCGATCGGCACGTCGTCGAAGCCGCACAGGGCCACGTCCTGGGGGCAGCGCAGCCCGGCCTCCCGGAACGCCAGGAGCGCGCCCACCGCCATCATGTCATTGCCGGCGAAGACCGCGTCCGGCCGTTCGGCCTCGCTCGCCAGCACACGTCCGGCGCGGTGGCCCGAGGCCTGGTCGAAATCGCCGTCGATCACCCGCGACGGCAGGCCCGCGTCGGCCATCGCCTCGAGATAGCCGGCCAGGCGGGCCTCGGCCTCCAGGTTGCCGGCCGGCCCGGCGATATGGGCGATGGAGCGACGGCCGCCGGCGATCAGGTGACGCGTCGCCTCCGCGGCCCCGCCGTGGTTGTCGACCACGATGGACGGCTGGGTCTCGTCGTCCAGCGCGCCGTTCAGCGTCAGGGTGGGCAGATTGCCGACCAGGCTGGCCGCGAGGTTGGCGGACGCGAGGTGGGGCGACATGACGATCAGCCCGTCCACGCGCCCGCGCAGGTTCCTGACGGCGGCGGCGGCGTCGTCGGCGTGGTCGTGCGAACTCGACACCAGCAGGTGCAGCCCGCGTTCGCGCGCGGCGACGTCCAGGCCCCGGATCAGCTCGGAGAAGAACTCTCCGAACAGGTCCGGCAGGATCACCCCGACCGTGTCGGTCCGGCTGGTGGACAGGCTGCGGGCGCCGCTGTGGGGCACGTAGCGAAGCTCGGCGGCGGCGTCGAAGACCTTGCGGCGCGTGTGCTCGGTCACCGGGCCCAGGCCGTTGAGCACGCGCGACACCGACGCCACGGATACGCCGGCCAGCTTGGCCACGTCGCGGATCGTCGGCGCCTTGGCCGACGCGCCGTCAACGCCCTGCGCACCCTTGGACTGCCGCAATTCGTCTCTCCCGACCGGCGCCGCCGGCCTTTCCTGGCCGATCTCTGAACGCGAGTAAGCGGTTACATGACCGATGTAACCGTTTTCGGCAAGCGCTCATTCCGCCGCACGTCGGACACAATTACGGCAAAGCTTTCCTCGGCTTAGTGTCGCGGACGCCGGGGGAACGCCAGGTCGTCCGGCCCGAACAGGTGGGCATCCGCCGGCGAAAATCGCACCGTCACCGGCGCTCCCGAGACGATGCGGGCGTCGGCCGCGGCCTGCACCACCAGCCGCCCTTCGCCGTCGCCCACGTCCAGATAGGCGTAGGTCGCGCCGCCCAGCGCCTCGACGAATCGCACCGGCAGGGTCAGGGCGTTCTCCCCCTCCCCGATCGCCCAGGCTTCGGGCCGCACGCCCACGGTGACCTCGTCGCCGCGCGACGCGGCGCGCGCATCGACCGCCGCCGTGACCCGGACGCCGCCGTCCAGCTCGACGGTCGCCATGTCCGCGGTCGCCTCGACCAGCCGACCCGGCAGCATGTTCATGGCCGGATTGCCGATGAAGCCGGCGACGAACCGGTTCACCGGCCGCTGGTACAGGTCCATGGGCGCGCCGACCTGCTGCACCCGCCCGCCGGACAGGACCACGATGCGGTCCGCCAGGGTCATCGCCTCGACCTGGTCGTGGGTGACGTAGATCATGGTGCGGCCCAGCTGCTGGTGCAGGCGCGCGAACTCGTAGCGCATGCGGCCGCGCAGCTCGGCGTCCAGGTTCGACAGCGGCTCGTCGAACAGGAACACCTCGGGGCTGCGCACGATGGCGCGGCCGATCGCCACCCGCTGGCGCTGGCCGCCCGACAGCGCCTTGGGCTTACGGTCGAGCAGGTGCGAGATCGACAGCACCTCCGCGGCCGCCCTCACCGCTTGATCGACCTCCGTCTGCGGCCGCTTCGCCAGGCGCAGCGCGAAGGCCATGTTCTCGTAGACGCTGAGGTGCGGGTAGAGCGCGTAGGACTGAAACACCATCGCCACGCCGCGCTCCGCCGGTGCCGCATCGGTCACGTCGCGGCCGTCGATGACGACTCGCCCCGCATCGGGCTCCTCCAGCCCCGCGATCAGGCGCAGCAAC
>JBKBUS010000255.1:0-3630 GCA_046290035.1 Brevundimonas sp. | reverse complement strand
GTCGGCTCGGGCGTCGTCGCCGGCGGGCCCGCGGCGACTTCCGGCTGGGTGTCGCAGGCGGCGAGCGCGAGGACGAGGGCGGACAGGATCAGCGGGCGCATGACGACCTCCAGCAAAGCAGCCACGATTGGCGCTCCGGCCCCGACTTCGTCAACGGCCCTCGCCATCCTTGCGGCCCGGGTCAAAGGTGTTGTCGACCTGGTCGTCCCAGCCCTCGCGATGGGACTTGAACGCCAGGGCCATCAGGCCCCACGCCAGCCCGAAGGTTCCGAGGATGCCGAGCGCCAGGGCCGTCCAGCCGTGGAAAGACATCTCGCCGCCGCCGATGGCGGTCCAGGTCGCCCCAAGCGCCCAGGTCGCGAACGCCGCCGTCATGAGCGACAGCAAGAGCACGAGGGCGAAACGGGCGATCTGGTTCATGGGGTCCAGGGCCTCAGCGCTGAACCCACTGGCCCTGGGCGTTGCGGTACCACTCGCCGGTGGAGATGCGCGGCAGCAGGTTTAGTTCGAACATGCGGGCGCCCGCGACGGCGGCGGTGGTGCCCGCCTGGGCGGCGCTGCGCTCATATGCGCGCTGGCGCGCCTCGTTGGTGACGCTGACAGCCTGGCGCAACTCGCGGTCCGAGCTCTGGACCCGGAACCCGAGATAGCCGTCAGCCTGCTCGCCGACGACGCCCTCGGCCTTGGCCTGGTCGATGCGAGCCTTCTGCTCGGCGGTCTGGGCGAATACGGGCGCGGCTGCGACGGCCAGCGCCGCGAGCGTGGCCCCGATGACGAAGGTCCTGCGGAAATTCATGACTGATCCCTCCGATCAGAACAGGTTGGGGTTCTCGGCCAGCAGGTCGCGAAGCTCCTGATCCAGCCTCACGCGCACGTCGGCGTCGAGGCGCGCGTAGATCTGGATCGGATCGACCTGAAGCCGCACCGTCGGGATGCAGGCGCTCGCGGTCCCGGCGAGAACCAGGCCGACGATCAGAATACGGGCGCGCTTGGCGATCATGTCAGGGCCTCTCGGCTGGCGAAGAACGTCGGCGTCAGTTGTAACGCTCAGCCGCGTGAACGGGTTCTGAACGCCGCCAGCGAGCCTGTCGAGGCGTCATGGCGTCGCCGGGGCTGCCGGGGTCTGGCCGCGGCGGGCCTGGTCCAGGGCGATCAGATCGCCGAATAGCTCGTCGGCGTTGAAGTTCAGGTCCAGCGTCAGGTCGATCTCCGTGCCCGACGGCAGCGGCAACGGCTGATCCATGAACCGGCGACGGATCAGGTCCATGATCGACAGGCGGATCTCCTGGCGCTGAGGCGGGTCATGTCGGCCCCTGATCTGGAACCGCACCAGCATGCGACCGTCGTCGGTGCTGTTCAGATCCGCCGACAGGCTGTCATACGCCAAGTTCTCCATCGCCTGGTAGGCGAGGTCCTGCACCATGTTCGGTGGCGTCTCCGGTCCTCCGCCGCCCGCCGCGACGTCGTCCAACGCCGTGCGCGGGATCGAGACGCGGCCGGGCCGGATCGCGCTGAGCGACCCGTCCTGAATGCGCAGACGCCCGTCGGGAAGGCGCTGGAACGGCAGTCGGCCCGACACCCGCGCCTGGATGGCGATGTCCTCGCCCAGCCCGAGGGTGCGCAGGATCTCGCCCAACTCCACCCCCTCGAACGTCAGGGCGCCGGTCAACGGCTGGTCCGGCGTCATGGGCGCGCGGAACGGCTCGGCGCGGATGATCCCGCCCGCCGCGGTGACCCGCCCCCCTTCGACCACCAAGGCGTCGGGCTCCAGAGCGAAAGTCAGGGTCAGGTCGTTGAGCGGGGCGAAGGCCGCCACGGCCTCTGCGGTCAACCGCTGGCCCGGCGCGGTGGTCAGGGGCGCCAGACTGTCGAAGCTCACCTCGGTCCTGAGGTTCGTCACAGGGCCCAGGGGGCTGACGAAGTTCAGATCGGTCACCCGTGCCTCACCCCGACTGGTCGCGGCGTCGGCGGTCCAGTCGAAGCGGCCGTCGAAGGCGGCGCGGCCGGTGACCGGGCCCTTTATCACGTCGTCTCCGATCGGCGAGATGTCGTCGGGCTGAAGGCCGCCCTCGACGAACCGGACCTCAGTTGCGCGGACGGCCAGGCCGCCGACGCCGGAGCGGCCGTCGTGGCGCAGCTCCGCCTGCGCCAGGGCGATCTCGGGCCGGGCTCGCGGCGACAAGTCGAAGGCGCCCGTCCAAATTTCGTCCGTCAGCGTCGCACGGCCGAGGGCGATCAGGGGCTCGAAGCGCGTGGCTTCGGCGACGTCCGATAGCGTCGCACGCTCGACTTGCAGGTCCAGACCCAACGCCTCGCCGCCGACGGCGACGATCGGGCCGGCGACGCCGTCGGCCCGGGCCTCGAAGCTGGGCAGCCGCGCCGCGACGTCGCTCACACGGCCCGACAGCCGCCACCGGCCGCCGGCGATGCTCAGGAACGTTCCGCCCGCCGGGCAGAGGTCGCCCGAAACGGCCTCCGCATCGTTCTCGCCCAGTTCCAGCCGGGCGGCCGTGACGGCCAGACACCCCGACGGCGCGAAGGCGGTGCGCCCGCCGTTCGCCGCCAGTCGCCCTTCGCCCGCGATCCGCAGGTCCTCGGCCGGAGCGAAATCCAGCGACGCCGCACCGGCCAGATCGACCGTAAAGCCGTCTCTGATCAGACCCCATGTGGGCGCTTCGAGGTCGAGCGTCGGCAGCCCGCCGCCGCCGGCCTGAACCGAAAATGCGCCGCCCTGGCGTTCGCCGTCGAAGAGCGGCGCGTCCGTCCGCGCCCGCACGACCAACTCGCCGCCGGACGCGGGACTGGCGACGAGCGGCCGGTTCAGACGCACGGACAGTCCCGGCGCTACGGCCGTGATCCGGACTTGCGGCGCCGACAGGCTGAAATCGCCCAGCGACCGCTTCAGGGCTGCGATCTCCGGCGGATCATCCGCCGCCACCGGGCCGAAGCCGCGCCATCCGCCCCGTCCCTCGATCGCCAGATCGAGCATGGCGGCGGTCGCGTTCTGACTTACGAGGTCCAGCCGGCCCCCTGCCTCAGCCGCCGTCAGCGTGAGATCGCCGGTCTCCATCCGGGCCACGCTCAGCGCGACAGGGCCGGAAGCCTCGAACGCGGAGCCCCGGCCGCCGACGGTGAGGACGGAGGACCGCACCGCCAGGCGCTGGACGTCAAGCGCCGGGCCGTCCAGTCGCTCGGCCGTCACGGTCGCGGGACCGTCGAAGCGCCAGGACACGTCGCCTTCGCGACGCAGCGTCAACCGGCCCTCCGTTGTCATCTCGAGCGCCGCAAGACGCGTGTCGCCCAACCGCGCCGAAGCGGCGCCGAGCGAGGCCTCGGCGCGCGCCTCGAACTCAAGCGTCTGCGGGGGACCGGACAGCCGGCCGTCGCCGTTGAGACTGATGGCCGCATCCGAGGCGGACAGGGCGCCCGCCGCGAGATCAAGGCCCCGCATCGTCAGAGTGAAGGTCGCAGGGCCTCGGCCGAGCTGGTCGGTCGCCTTGGGATAGACGAGGCCCGCGTCGAGCACGCCGCCCTCCGCGCTGAAGGCGACGCCCGAGCTCGCGCCCTCCATGCCGCCGGTGACGACATGGAGCGCCAGCCGGTCTCCGACCCGCGCCGCGCCGATCCGTG
>JBKBUS010000254.1:0-3637 GCA_046290035.1 Brevundimonas sp. | reverse complement strand
TACGGCGGCGTCGCCCAGGCCCTTCAGACCCTGCCGCAGAACTTCGGGGGCACGGGCAATGAAGGGGCCCTGCAGAACGGCGCCGACACCAGTGCTTCAAACGGCAGCTTCGCCTCGGGCGTCAATCTGCGAGGCCTGGGCAGCGACGCCACTCTGGTCCTGGTCAACGGACGGCGCATGGCCGGATCGGGAGCCCGGGCGGACTTCGCCGATATCTCGACCATCCCGACGGCGGCGATCGAACGGATCGACGTCCTGCTGGACGGGGCCTCGGCCCTCTACGGCTCCGACGCGGTCGGGGGCGTGGTCAACATCCTCCTGCGCCGCGATTTCGACGGCGGCGAGACCCGGCTGAGGGCCGGTTCGACGACCGACGGTCCGAGCGGGGAGTGGAACTTCGCCCAGAGCCTGGGCCGGCGCTGGAGCACGGGCGGGGGGTTCCTCAGCTATGAGTATCAGGACCGCGAAGCCCTGCCGGCCTCGGCACGCGACCGCGCCGGCGACGCCGATCTGAGGCGGTTCGGCGGGAGCGACCGGCGCTCGATCTACGCCAACCCCGGCAACATCGTCACCTTCGACGCGGCCCGGGGCGGCTATGTGCCCCTGTTCGCCATCCCCGGGGGTCAGGATGGGACCGCGCTCAGCCCCGCGGACTTCCGCGCCGACCGCGTCAATCTGGAGAACACCCGCGCCGGGATGAACGTGCTCGGCCGTCAGACCCGGCACAGCGTCTTCGCCGCCGGCCATCAGTCGTTCGGCGAGCGGCTGACCCTGAGCGGCGACCTGCGCCTCGGCCGGCGGGACTGGGAGACGGTGGGCGCGCCGGCGCCGGCCCTGCTCACGGTGGATGCGCGCAATCCCTTCTTCGTCTCCCCGACCGGGGCGACCTCGCACCAGATCGCCTACAATTTCGGTGAGGACATCGGCCGGTCCCGGATCTTCGGAGAGACCGAAAACGCCGGGGTCAGCCTGGGCGCCGAACTGAAGCTGTTCGGCGACTGGCGCGCGGACGGTTATCTGGCCTGGGCGCGGGAAAAGACGGAAGGCGGCTTCTCCAACCAGATCAACACCACCTTCCTGAACGAGGCGCTGGGCCGGACGGCCGACAGTCCGGCGACCTCCTACAGCGCGGCGCGGGACGGCTTCTTCAACCCCTTCGGCGACGGTTCGAACACGCCCCGGGCGGTGCTGGACTTCATCTCCCAGGGCGGGTCCCTGTCGCTGAACGAGTCGGAGGTGACGACGGCCAATCTGCAGATCGACGGGACGCTGATGACCCTGCCGGGCGGTCCGCTCCGCCTCGCGGCGGGCGTGTCGGCGCGACGCGAGATCCAGCGCGACGGCGGCTTCTCCTTCACCTCGGGCCTGACGCCCTCGCCTTACGCCTCACGGGAGTTCACCCGCGACGTGGCGGCGGCCTTTCTGGAGGCCCGCGTCCCCCTGTTCGGTCCGGACAGCCGCCGGCCGGGCTTCGACCGGCTGGAGCTGTCGGTGGCCGGTCGTGTGGAAGACTATGACGACGTCGGGTCTTCGGCCAATCCCAAGCTCGGGGTCCTGTGGGATCCGACGCCTGACTGGCGGGTGCGGGCCAGCTGGGGGACGTCGTTCCGGGCGCCGGCCCTGGTGGAGCTGAACGACCGACCCGCCAACAGCCCCAGCCTCCTGCCGCGAGGTTCGGGCCAGACCCTGACCCTGATCCGCTACGGCGGCAATCCGGACCTCGAGCCGGAGGAGGCCGAATCCTGGACGGCCGGGGTCGAGTTCCGGCCCCGCGACCTCCTCGGCCTGCGACTGGCGGCGAACTGGTTCTCGACGCGGTTCGATCGCCGGATCGGCCAGCCGGTGCTCGACAACATCCTGGGGGCGCTGAGCGATCCGGCGCTGGCCGCCTTCGTGCGCTTCATCACGCCGGCGACCAGCGCCGAGGACCGGGCCCTGATCCAGGCCCTGCTCGACGACCCGGCGACGCAGCTGGCGGGGACCTTTCCGGCGGACGCCTACGGCGCCATCGCCGACGCCCGCTACGTCAACACCAACCGACTGGAGGTCGAAGGGGTGGACCTGTCCGGGTCCTGGTCGTTCGAGCGGGGCGAAGACCGGTTCACGATGAGCGGATCGGCGTCCTGGCTGCTGCGCTATGAGAGCCAGGCGACGCCGACCGCCGCGACGGTGGATCGGCTCGATACGCCCAACAATCCGCTCGACCTGCGCCTGCGCGCGGGGGTCGACTGGTTCCGCGGCCCCTTCGGCGCGGGCCTGACGCTGAACCATGCGGACGGCTACGCCGATCTTCAGGGGCGCTCGATCGACGCCTGGACCACGGCGGACCTGCAGCTGCGCTGGACCCCCGAAGGCGGCCGTCTGGACGGGGTCTCCGCGGCGCTCACGGTGCGCAATCTGTTCGACGCCGATCCGCCCTTCTACGACGCGCCTCAGGGCATCGCCTACGACGCGGCCAACGCCGACGTGCTCGGTCGCTTCCTCTCGCTGCAGGTCACCCGGCGATGGTAGGGGGCCGGACGTTCGCCGGCCTCCTCGCATCCCTCAGCCTGATCCTCTCCGCCCCCGCGGTCGCCCAGAGCGGCCGCGAGCGGTTCGGGGTCGAGGACCTGCTGGCGATGGAGGCTTTCGCTGGGGCGCGGGTGGAGCGTTCGGGGCGATGGGTGGTGTGGGAGCGTCGGGGCCGATCCGACGGGGCGGCCACCCACGCCTATGGGGCGCTGACCGCGGATCTGCTCACCGACCTCGTGTTGGTCGACGCCTCGGGCCGCCGCCCGGATCGGGTGATCGGGACGGAGGACACGGCCGGCTATCGGGCGGGGCCGATCTCGCCCGACGGTCGCCGGATGATGGTGCACCGGCTGACGGCCGAGGGCCGGACGCTGGGCATCCTCACCTTCGAGACCGGTGAGGTCGCCTGGACCGCCCTGTCGGTCGATCTGCCGATCCTGGGAAGGACGGCGGCCTGGAGGAACGACCGCGAGATCGTCGCCCTCCTCACCCCGGAGGGGCGCCAGCCCCTCTATTACCGTCTCGGCTGGGAGGTTCAGACCCGGACGTCCGAGGCCTGGGCCCAGGCGCTGGAGGGCCGCGAGAGCACGGCGCTGCAGGTCTGGAGCGGCCGGGACCGCGACCGGCGCCCTCAGAGAGCTCCGGGGATTCTGGCCGTGCTGGACGTCGTGACCGGAGCGGTGCGTCGCCTCGCCGAAGGCGAGATGTTCGACCTCGAGGTCTCGCCGGACGGGACGCACGCGGCCGTGCTGGAGAACGGCGGGGAGGTGCAGACCGACGGCGGGCGTCTGGCGATCGGCGATCCGACCCGACGCCGACGGCTGCGGCTGGTCGATCTCGATGACGGCGGGGTCGTCGAGGCCCTGTCCGACCTCGACCTGATGAGCCACCTCCTGACCTGGTCGCCGGACGGGTCCGAGCTGCTCGTCTTCGCGCGTTCGCCGGGCGGAGGCTGGGCGGACGGCGGGTTTCATCGGGTGGGCCGGGACGGCGGGAGCCGCGTCGTGGCCCTGGACGGGGCCCGGCCGGCGATCCTGCGCATCGGAGGCGAGCGCATTCCCATCGCGCGCGGCGGCTGGGTCGCCGGTCGGCCGGTCGTCCTCGTCGAGGGCGAGAATGGCCCCGT
>JBKBUS010000253.1:0-3649 GCA_046290035.1 Brevundimonas sp. | reverse complement strand
CCCGGCAGGGCGGTCACGGCGCCGGCGGCGATGTCCCCCTCCAGCTCCAGGAACTGGCGCGTGGTGGCCTTGGCCTCGGCCACGGTGCCCTCGAACGCCTTCTGCCCGCGCGCCAAGAGCACGACCTTGTCGCACAGCCGCTCGGCGTGCTGCATCACGTGGGTCGAGAACAGCACCGTCGCGCCGCGATCGGCGAGCCCGCGGATCATGGCCTCCAGCCCCTGCTGGTTCATCGGATCCAGGCCCGAGAAGGGTTCGTCCAGGATCACGAAGTCCGGCTGATGCGCCACCGCGGCGATCAGCTGGACCTTCTGCGCCATCCCCTTGGACAGCTCCTTCATCTTCTTGTTGCGGGCGGCGCCGAGTCCCTGGGCCTCAAGCATCTCTTTGGCGCGTTTGCGCCCTTCGCCGGACGGCACGCCCTTCAGGGAGGCGAAGAAGGCGATGGCGTCCACCGGCGTCATCTTCTTATAGAGGCCGCGCTCCTCCGGCAGGAAGCCGATGCGGTCGCGCACCTTGCGTCCGTCCTCGGCGCCCAGGATCTCGATGCGCCCGGAGGTGGCGGGCTGAAGCCCCAGGATCATGCGCAGGGTGGAGGTCTTGCCCGCGCCGTTCGGCCCCAGGAAGCCGCAGATGCGTCCGCGCTCGGCGACGAAGGACAGGTCCTTCACCGCGTGGAACGCGCCGTACCGCTTATTGACGTTCTCGAGCCTGAGTGCTTCGTCCATGCCGCCTCCCCTTCAGGTCCTAGGGGTAACGAAGCGGCTCGGGCCTGGCCAGACCTCAGGCCGAGGTTTCCACCCGGACGGTGAAGGATTCGCCCATCACCCGCTCCGGGTTCAGCTTGCCCCCGTTCCGACGCACCTCGAAATGCAGGTGGGGACCGGTGGAGTAGCCCGTCGAGCCGACGCGGCCGATTCGCTCGCCTTGCAGGACCCGGTCGCCGCGACGCACGTCGACGCGGCTGAGGTGCGCATAGAAGGTGCGCATGCCGTTGGCGTGCTCCACCTCGATGAATCGGCCATAGCCCGAGGGCTCGTAGCCGGTGCGCACCACCTCGCCCTCGGCGCTGGCGACGACCGGTGTGCCCGTGGGTGCGGCGAAGTCCACCCCCTCGTGGCGACGCGGCGCCGGTTCGCCCGGCAGATGGCGGGTCCCGAAGCGCGAGTTGACCGGCTGGGCGACCGGCGCGGCGAAGGTCAGGGTCGCGAGAACCGGACCGGCGGGCTCGGCCATGGCCACGACGGGCGCGGGGGCCGGCGCGGCGGCGACCTTCTCCATATCCGCGTCGGACGAAGCGACGGGTCCGGCGGCGGCGGCCATGACGCCGACGCCCAGCAGCACGGCGGCATGGGCCAGATGGACGAAACTCGACCGCACGGCCGGCGTGATGAATCGCATGCGTTATCGGCTCCGTTGGGCGACGCTCGCGTCTGGGGCGCCGTTCGACGAAGCGCGATCGCGCTTTGTTTCACTTCGTAACGGCCGGAGCCGTTCTAAGGATCGATGGGGCGAGAATGGGACGCCGGGTGCGACCTGCGGCCGCACCCGGGAACCCGATCAGAGCGCGAGCTTCAGCTGCACGCCGCCGGCGTGGCTGTCGGCCTCGTCGCTGAACCGGCCGCGATAGCCCACCTCGAACGACAGGCGCTCGGTGATCGCGCCGCCGATCCCGGCGTCGAACATGAGCTGGCCGCCATAGGGGCTGTCCACCTGGCGCGAGAGCACCTGGGCCGGGTTGCCGTAGATGCCCGTGCGTACCGCGTCGCTGCTGTCGTCCAGGGCGTCGCGATAGCCCCCTTCGGCGAAGACGCCGAAGCCGCCCATGTCGCCTTCGATCCGCAGAGCGGCCTCGGCTGACAGCACCTCGACCGTGCGCTCCTGGTACTGATAGGCCGCCGCCGGGCCGACCTCGAACCACCCGTCGACGCCTGCGGAGATCCAGTCGACCGCGACGCGCGGCGAGACGGAGAAGCCGCCCGCGGTCAGCCAGGTCCCGGCCTGGATGCGGGCGCCCTTGGTCGAACCGCCGGTCTCGGACTCGTGACGCACCGGCGCGAGGCCGGTCAGGCGGCTGATCTCGTCATAGTTCTCGTTGGCGATGCCCGCCGCGACGTTGACGAACATGCCGCTCTCGGAACGCCAGCCGCCGTACACGTCCAGGCTGATGCTCTCGACGTCGGCGGTGACCGCCCCGGCCTCCAGGTCGGCGATATCGAAGGCGCCGGCCAGGCCCACCCGCCAGTTGGGCGAGAGTCCGGCCTCGACCGCCATCCGGCCGCCGTAACCTTCGCTGTCGGCGGCCGCGATGGGGCCGCGCGCGTCGATCTCGGTGGTGTCGTAGTGAGCCGCCACGGTGATCCGCGTGCCCGTATCCCAGGCCTCGCGGCCCGACAGCGCCGCCGACGCTTCGCCCAGGCGACGTTCGCGGTGCCTGAAGCCGGTCTCGCCCAGCACCGCCATCTGCGCCCCGGCGTCGCCGTAGTAGATGTAGTCGGTGGCGAGCGCGGCGATGAGCTGATGTCCACGGCCGGTGGGATGGACGCCGTCGAAATAGAAGTAGCTGTCCGGGTTCGAGCAGACCGTCACCCCATTGAAGCAGGGCTGGGTCACGTTCGACAGGCCGAACAGCTCCGGGCTGTTCGCGATCAGGTCGCCGATCTTGAACGTGTCCATCAGGATGATGTTCGTTCCGGGCCGGGCGGCGGCGACGTTGTTCAGCTGGGTCGCGAGCGCGGTGTTGAAGCCGCCCGCCGCGAAGTCGGCCAGGGGCGCGGCCGGGGTGTTACGGAACTGCGGCGTCAGGCTCAGCTTGGGCAGGTTGGCGACCAGGATGGTGCCGGCGCCTGCGCCCGCGATCGTATTGGTGATGAAGCCGATGTCCGCCGCCGCCGCGGTGGTGATGGGCGTGATGGAGGCCGTCGGGCTGGGCGAAGCGCCCGCCGCCGCCAGATTGTTGAAGATGTTGTTCGCGCCGCCCCAGACGGTGACCAGGTCCGAGGAGTCG
Organism: Brevundimonas sp.; assembly: GCA_046290035.1. Lineage (GTDB taxonomy): Bacteria > Pseudomonadota > Alphaproteobacteria > Caulobacterales > Caulobacteraceae > Brevundimonas. Next base: position 642 of record JBKBUS010000253.1, on the reverse strand, counting down.
AACTGTCCTCCGGCCCCCAGATATGACGCCAGCTGGTTGCGCATGCCGGGCGGCAGGATCGGCGTGCCCGTCTCCGCCCCGCCATAGGCGTAGCCGATGCTGCCGGTGACCGATCCGCCGACCCGCGCCACGTTGAAGCCCAGCCGCTCGATCCACACCGGGCCGCTGGAGAACCGCCCCTGGAAGTACGGCGGCGACGCCGGCGAGCCGATCGCGGCGAACAGGTTGCCGTTGTCGCTCAGGCTGTCCCCGAAAGCGACGATGCGATCATAGGACTGGGCCGAGGCGGCGCTGGCGAACGCCACGGCGGCGAGCGTGAGGGCGCCGGCGGCGACCCCGCGAAGAAGACGAGACATGATGTTCCTCCCGAGACCGTCGAAGCGCGGCCCTTGGCGACAGTCTGCGCCAGTTCCTGCGGGACGCAAGATGCCGCTACGGAAGGTTTTTCACATCAGTGCAACATTCGGAACCGCAGCGTGCCCGGGACGTCACGCAGGGGCCGCAACGCCTCGGGCGCGTAGTCGCGATCGACGTCGGTGATGACGTAGCCGATGCGTTCGTCCGTCTTCAGATGTTGCCCCAGGATGTTGAGCCCCGCCTCGGCGATCGCGCGGTTCAGCTCGGCCAGGACGCCCGGCTGGT
>JBKBUS010000252.1:0-3662 GCA_046290035.1 Brevundimonas sp. | reverse complement strand
CCGGTCAGGCTGTCGATCAGCACCTCCCCCACGTCCGGGTCGCCGCTCGCCACCCGGGCCACCAGCCCCAGCCCGGCCAGGATCAACAGCACCAGGAGTCCCGCCCGGATCGCGAACCGCCAGTAGGGATAGAGCTCGGGCCCCACCACGTGGCTCGGCCCTGGGCGATAGCGCGCGGCCACGCTCAAGGGATGCCCCACCTCGCGCAGCACCTGCTCGATCTCGTCCTCGCTCAGGTCGCGGCCCAGCGCCTCGACCCGGTCGTCCAGGCGGCTCTCGATCTCGTCCCTCAGCTCGGCGACCACGTCGTCGCGCTGCGTCGCCGGCAGGTGCGCGGCCACCACCTTCAGATAGCGCCCGACCAGCGCCTTGCGATCCCCCGAGCTCATCGCCCGCCCTCCCCTTCGTTCAGGATCCGATCCAGCGACGCGGAAATACCGCGCCATTCCTCCATCAGCCGCGCCAGCATCGTCTCGCCCGCGGCCGACAGCCGATAGAAGCGCTTCCGGCGCTTCTCCTCCTCGCGCCATTCCGAGGTCAGCAGCCCCTGCCCCTCCAGCCGGCGCAGCAGCGGATAGAGGGTGCTCTCCTCCATCTCGACCCCGTCCTCGGCGAGCGCGACGCGCAGCGAATAGCCGTACCGCTCGACCCTGAGCCGCGCGAGCACCGCCAGGATCAGCGACCCCCGCCGAAGCTCCAGCCTCAGACTCTCGAACAGCTCGTCGCCCGCGCCCATGCCAACTCCTTAGGCGGCACATAGTGTATGCTACACAGTGTATGACGCATCCTGTGTGAGGCGGTCAAGGTACTTCGTTGTCTGCGAGCGACGGCGCTTCAGAATGGGCGGGGTGGCGCGAACGAAGAAGGGCGGAGGTCACCCTCCGCCCTGCTCCGGCCATTCCAGGCGCCTTGGCCTGATCGCTAAGCCCCTACTCCCTAGTCAACACCCGCCACCCCCAGGCCGGCAGGGTCATCCGCATGCCTTCGCCCACGCTCACCGCCTCGCCGGTGGTGAAGTCGCGGTAGTCGCCGAAGTGGTGGGGGCCGGTGAAGGTGACGGTCCTCTCCTCCCCGGACAGGTTAAGGGCCACGAACACCTTGTCGCCGTCCCGCTCGCGGAAGAAGCTGAACACCTGCTGGGGACTGGTGTTGATCACCTGGTACATCCGCCCGCCCCACTGGCCGTTCCACAGGGCGGCGTTCCGCGCCTTCAGCGCGAACAGGTCGCGGTACAGGCGGCCCTGGCTGTCCAGCTCATAGCCGGCGGGCCACTGGATCGGGTCCCTCTCGAAGAACTCCAGCCGCTCCTGGTTGCCGACCTCCTGACCGTTGTAGATCAGAGGGATGCCCTCGCCGGTGACCGACAGGACGATGGCGGCCTCGCGCATCGGGCCGTATTTCTCGTACTCGGTCCCCTCCCAGGCGTTCTGGTCGTGGTTGGAGGTGTAGGTCATCCGCATGGCCTCGCGCGGATAGGCGCTCTCGTTCCAGCTGTAGAAGCCGTACAGCGCCCCGGTGTCGGCACGGCCGGCGGCGATCGCCTGCATCGCGTCCTTCCAGGTCCAGGCATAGGTGGCGTCGAAGGCGGCGTAGTGCATGTCGCGCATCTCCCACTCCGCCAGCATGAAGACCGGCTTGATGGCGTCCAGCCGCGCGCGCACCGTGTTCCAGAAGTCCAGCGGCACGAAGCCCGCCACGTCGGCGCGATAGCCGTCGATCCCGGCCTCGCGCACCCAGAACTCCAGCGCCTCGGTCATGTACTGACGAAGGCCCGCGTTGCGGTAGTCCAGGTTGATGATGTCGGACCAGTCCCACCACGGCGTGGGGCGGAAGTCGCCGTCCAGGTCGCGCTCGTACCACTCCGGATGGGCGGTCACGAGCGGGTTGTCCCAGGCGGTGTGGTTGGCCACCCAGTCCAGGATCACGTGCATGCCTTCAGCATGCGCCGCGTCGACGAAGGCCTTCAGGTCCTCGAAGGTCCCGAACTCGGGATTGACCGCGAAATAGTCGCGCACCGAATAGGGGCTGCCCAGACTCCCCTTCCGCTCCACCTCGCCGATCGGATGGATCGGCATCAGCCAGATGATGTCGACGCCCAGCGCCTTCAGCCGGGGCAGCTGGTCCTGCGCCGCCCGGAACGTGCCCTCCGGCGTGAACTGGCGCGTATTCAGCTGATAGATCGCCGCGTCGCGGGTCCACTCCGGATGCTGGATCGTGACCAGAGGCCGGGGCTGGAAGGCCGGATCCGCCGTGGCGTTGGTGATCCCGACGTTCGGCCCGCCCGGCGGAAAACCCTGCGCGCTCGCCGTCCCCGCGGCTAGGGTCAGACCCATGGCCATGGTCGTCCAAATCCCTCGCGTCACGGCGTATTCCTCCTGCCCGGCGACGCGCTCTCACGGCACGTCTCAATCCGTCAGATAGAACAGCCCCTCGACCGTGGTGTCGAGGGCGCGGGCGAGGATCAGGGCCAGAACGGTCGAGGGCGTGAACACCCCGTTCTCGACCGTATTGATCGTCTTGCGCGACACGCCCGCTCGCTCCGCCAGCTCCGCCTGGGTCAGGCCGGCGGCCAGCCGAGCTTCCTTCAGACGCGACCCAAGCCTCGCGTCACCCATCCTTGCCAAACTCGCGATCCAGCCAGACGAACCGCAATCCGGCCGTCGCGCCGGCGGCCGTCAGTGCATAGACGACGCCGTAGAGGGTCAGCTCCGGGCGCCACAGGCCGAGACTGAAAACGACCGTCAGGCCGGCCATCAGCACGACGAAGGCCGCGCTGATCGCCCGCGCACGGACCAGTTGGGTCAGCTCGTCCTCCATGAACTTGCGATGGGTTCGGGAGTGATGATCCCAGCCGAGCGTCGTCATCGCCACGACCCAGGCATAGAGCACCGGGATCGGGGCGACGATGAAGTCGCCGAACTCCCCCACGCCATGGACGATGTCGGCGATCGCGTTCGTGGACTGTAGCAAGAAGGCGAGATTGATGACCGAGAAGACCGCGAGCTGGCGGGCGCGCTGACGCTGAAGTCTGTCACGGCGAGGCAGTTCAGCCTCCGCCTGCCGATCGGGACGGCTCAACCAGGCGGCCAAACCGCCGATCACCGCCAGTCCGACGCCCGCCCCAGCCATGACGCCCCACCCCGTAGCAGCGTCTCCCGTCGTTTCCAGCCCGACGGCGAAGCCTACGCCCGTCATGACGCATCCAAGGCCCACCGCGGCGATGGACGCCCAGCGCCGATACGGCTTGAGGTGGGAGTCTCGATGTCCGCCTGACCTATTCATCGGCCCTGCGCTCCGCTCAATGTAACCTACAAGTTACATATCACCTATAGGTGACACCCCGTCAAGGCCGACGTCGCCGTCGGCGTGCGGAACCCCCGCTTCGCCCGCGCGTAAGCCTTGCATGGTGCTCCCTGCACAGCTTTCCGAGATCGAGGACGCACGCCTGGTCCGCCTCGGCGGGGCCGCCCTGACGCTGGGCGAGATCGTTTCCGCGCTGATCGTGATCGCCGTGGCCGTCGCCTTGTCCTGGCTGGCCACCCGGGCGCTGCGCCGGGCGCGCGAACGTCGGCCCGGCCGTCACGCGCAGAAGCGGTATCTGTTCGAGAAGCTGACCGGCTACGGCATCCAGACCGCCCGCGTCTTCAAGGCGCTGTCCGCGG
>JBKBUS010000251.1:0-3680 GCA_046290035.1 Brevundimonas sp. | reverse complement strand
GATCGCCGCCAGGATGTTGGTTCCGCTGAAGTCACGGGGTCCCTGCGGATGGCGACCCCGCGCCGTGAAGGGCTGGAGCCGTCCGACCGGCGGCGCGGCCACGCCCATCGCCTCCAGCCGCTGGACGATATAGGCGCGCGCCCGCTCCCCGCCCGGCGCGCCGGTGTCACGCCCCTCCATGTCGTCGCCCGAAAGGATCCGAAGATCGGCGATCAGCTGGCTCTCGGCTGCGGGCGCCGGGGCCGGCGGCTCCGCCGGCGTGGCGCAGGCCGCGAGCAGGGCAGAAGCGGCGAAACCGATCAGAAGTGTGCGCATCGCAGGCGTCTCCGTGTCCGCCGACAGACGTAGCAGGGCAAGCGGGGCCACGTCAGATGAAACTCGCGTAAGAAAGTTTGTTCTTGCTTTGTTCTGGATGCTGGATATGTTGGGACCATGGTCGCCCTTGCGATGAGAGGACGTGGCGCGCGGTCCAACCGCTCGGGGCGGTTCGAGCCGGATCTGCGCGAGGATTTCGACGACGGCTGGACGCCTGAGGATCCGCCCGCCCAGCAGATCCGCACGACGCTGAGCCCCGAGCGCGCCCGCACGATCATCGCCCGGAACACCAGCCCCGACGTGGGCTTCGATCGGTCCATCAACCCCTACAAGGGCTGCGAACATGGCTGCATCTACTGCTACGCCCGTCCGTCCCATGCCTACATGGGCCTATCCCCGGGCCTGGATTTCGAGAGCCGGATCTTCTTCAAGCCCGACGCAGCGCGCCTGCTGGAACGCGAGCTCGCGAACCCGCGCTACGTCTGCAGGCGCATCCATGTCGGCGGCAACACCGACCCCTATCAGCCGGCCGAGCGTGAACTGAAGTCGACGCGCGCGATCCTTCAGGTGATGTCGCGGTTCAACCAGCCCTTCAGCATCATCACCAAGTCGCACCTGATCACGCGGGACGCCGACATCCTAGGACCGATGGGTCAGCGGCGGCTGGCCAGCGCCTTTATCTCCATCACCACCCTGGACCGGTCGCTGGCGCGCGCGATGGAGCCGCGCTGCTCGACCCCTCAGAAGCGGCTCGAGGCGATCAGCCGACTGACCGAGGCGGGCGTGCCGGTCGGGGTCGGTTTCGCGCCGGTGATCCCCGGCCTGAACGACCACGAGCTGGAGGCGGTGCTGGAGGCGGCGAAGAACGCCGGGGCCGTCACCGCCATGTACGTCACCCTGCGCCTGCCGCTGGAGATCAAGGACCTGTTCCGCGAGTGGCTGGAACAGGCGCGCCCGGATCGTGCGGCGCGGGTCATGTCTCTGGTTCGCCAGACACGCGGCGGCAAGGATTACGACCCCGACTGGTCGCAGCGCATGAAGGGCACGGGCCCCGTGGCCGACCTGATCGCAGCGCGCTTCAAGGCGGCGGTGAAGCGGTACGGCCTGGATGGACCGCGCCACGACCTGGACGTGGGTCAGTTCCGCGTGCCGCCCGAGGCCCGACCTCAGCTGGATCTATTCGACCTGCCGGCCGCCTGATCGCGGCCCGGGCTTGATCCAAAGGCGGAGGCGACTCAAAAACGCCCCATTGGGCGAAGACGTTTGATCCTGGGGCAGGGGGCTGGCGTCCTTCTTGCCTGACGACCGAACGCAGGCGGGCGGATGGCCGATACGGGACGGCCAGGCTCGCGTCACGGGGGCCGGCGAGGGATGATGGTCAAAGGGATGGCACGCGCCCTGCTTGCGGGGATCGCCGGCGCGTTCGTGTTCGCCGGCGCCGCCCAGGCGCAGAGCCTGCCGGTGCGACTGCTGAGCCCTGAGGATCGTCTCAGCTACACCACCGCCTTCGACGCACTCAGCCGCGGCGACCTGGAACTTGCGCGCCGCACCGCCCAGGCCGCTCAGGATCGTGTCCTTCTCGGAAGGGTCGAGTTCGAACGCCTGTTCCATCCGGACCACAGCGCCACCTACGAGGAGCTGTCGGCCTGGCTCGAAGCCTACGCCGACCTTCCCGAGGCGCCGCGCGCCTACAATCTCGCCCTGCGCAGGAAGCCGGACGGCGCGCCCGATCCGACGCCCCCGTCGCGAAGCCGCACCTGGACCGCAATGATGTCCGGCGGCGGCCGCAACATGGAGCACGACCCGGCCCGCGCCGCTCGGGTCGCCTTGAACAACGAGCGCTTCGACGAGGCCGTGGAGATCGGCGCCCAGATCGGCGACTGGTGGACCGTGGCGCTGGCCAACTACCGGCTGGGCCGTTTCAGCCCGTCGTTCGACGCCTTCCGCAGGGTCGCCGAGGATCCCACCGAGGACCCGTGGATCCGGGCCGGCGCCGCCGTCTGGGCCGCCAAGGCCGCCGAGGGCGCCGCGCGGCTGGAGGAGATCAACCCGATGCTGCGCCTGGCGGCGCAGTGGCCGGCGACCTTCTACGGCCAGATCGCGCTGCAACGGCTGGGCGAGACGCCGACGATCGAGAACCTGGGCCCCCGCCCCTATCAGCCGCAGGCCGAGCTCAGGCGCGCCGCCTATCGTCCGAACGACGCCGAGGCCGGAGAGATCGAAACCCTCTCGCGCTTCGTGCGCGAGGAGCCGGTGGCGCGCCGCGCCGTCGCCCTCATGGAGGTCGGCCGCCGCGCCGAGGCCCAAACCGAGGTCCGTCGGGGCCTGCGCACCGCGATCGACGAACGGGCCCGCGCCTTGTGGACCCGCCTGGCGGAGGTGATGGGCGCACGCCCCCGCGACGCGGACGTCCGCACGATCGACGCCACCCAGTATCCGATGCCGGTGCTCGAACCCGACGGCGGCTTCGTCGTCGAGCGCGCGCTCGTCTATGCGTTGGCTCGCAAGGAGACCGGCTTCGACCCGTCCGCCCGGTCCTCCGTCGGCGCCTACGGCATCATGCAGGTAATGCCCTACACCGCGTCGGAACTGACCGGCGACGCGGGCTTTCGCGAGGATCCCGATCGACTGCTGGTCCCGGCCACCAACCTTCGGGTCGGCCAGATGTACCTCCAGCGCATGCTGGCGCACGAGGCGCTGCAGGGCGATCTGCTGCGCGTCGTCGCCTCCTACAACGCCGGGCCCGGCCCCATGATCGACGCGCTGAGGAAGCTCGGGCCCGACCCCGATCCGCTCCTGCTCATCGAAACGATCGACGTGCCCCAGGCGCGCGACTACGTGGAGAAGGTCGTGGCCGCCTACTGGATCTACCAGCGGATGATGGGCCGGCCGCTGAACACGCTCGAGGCCGCGGCGACCGGCGCGCCGCGCGTGGCGCTGCAGCTGGACTTCGTCCCGCCCCCGCCCATGCAGATGGCCGACGCCCTGACGCCGACCGGCGCCCCGTAAGCGTCGAATCAACTCCGTCTTAACCGTGAGGATTCACCGTCCGCGCTCAAGCTCAGCGGGGCCGTGTGATGACCGAGTTGAAGACCGACGTGATCCTGCGCGGCGATTGCGTGGAGGTGCTGAAGGGCCTGCCCGACGCCTCCGTCGACATGGTCTTCGCCGATCCGCCCTATAATCTGCAGCTGGGCGGCGATCTGCTGCGTCCCGACAACTCCAAGGTCGACGCCGTCGACGACGACTGGGACAAGTTCGCAAGCTTCGCCGAATACGACGCCTTCACCCGCGCCTGGCTGAGCGAGTGCCGCCGGGTGCTGAAGCCGGAAGGCTCGATCTGGGTGATCGGCAGCTATCACAAC
>JBKBUS010000250.1:0-3699 GCA_046290035.1 Brevundimonas sp. | reverse complement strand
GCTTGGCGTCGCGGACCAGGCGTTCGACCGGCCATTCCCTGGTGTAGCCCGCGCCGCCCAGCGCCTGCACCGCCTCCAGCGTCACCTTCACCGCGTTCTCGCTGGCCAGCAGGATCGCGCCCGCCGCATCGTACCGCGTGGTCAGTCCCTGATCGCAGGCCTTGGCGACCGCATAGACGTAGGCCCGGGCCGAGTTCAGCGCGACATACATGTCGGCGATCTTCCCCTGCATCAGCTGGAAGCTGCCGATCGGCTTGCCGAACTGCTTTCGGTCCCGCACGTAGGGCAGAACCACGTCCAGGGCCGCCTGCATGATCCCCAGGGGCCCCGCCGCCAGCACCGCGCGCTCGTAATCGAGCCCGCTCATCAGCACCGCCGCGCCCCGGCCTTCGCCGCCCATGACGTTCTCTTCCGGGACCTCGCAGTCCTCGAACACCAGCTCCGCCGTGTCCGAGCCCCGCATGCCCATTTTGTCCAGCTTCTTCGAGACGCTGAAGCCCTTCATGCCCTTCTCGATGAGGAAGGCGGTGACGCCGCCATTCCCCTCGCCGGTGCGGGCATAGACGACAAGCGTCTCGGCGTGCGGCGCATTGGTGATCCAGAATTTCGTGCCGTTCAGGACGTAGCGATCGCCCTTCTTCTCGGCGCGGGTGCGCATCGACATGACGTCGGAACCCGAGCCCGCCTCCGACATGGCCAGCGATCCGACGTGTTCGCCCGAGATCAGCTTGGGCAGATAGCGCCGCTTCTGCTCCTCGGTGCCCCAACGGCGGATCTGATTGACGCAAAGGTTGGAGTGGGCCCCGTAGCTGAGGCCGATCGAGGCCGAGGCGCGCGACACTTCCTCCATCGCGACGCAGTGCTCAAGATAGCCGAGGCCCAGCCCGCCCCATTCCTCTTCGACCGTGATGCCGTGCAGCCCCAGCTCGCCCATCTCGGGCCACAGGTCGCGGGCGAAGGTGTTGGTCTCGTCGATCTCGGCCGCGCGCGGCGCCAGCCGGTCGGCGGCCCAGCGGGCGGTCGTGTCTCGGATGGCGTCGGCGGTCTCACCGAGGCCGAATTCCATGGATTGGGGCGCGTTCGGGATGCTCATGGGCGCGGGGTTAGCACCGCTCGCCGACCCGGCAAAGGCGCCGCGATCAGGCGTCGCGGTGCTGGTGCCGGCGCCAGAGCCGCACGAGGTTGTAGGCCGCGATGCCCGAGCAGCCTCCGCCGATCAGCGTCAGCGCGGCGAAGATCAGCAGCATCTCGCCGCTGGGTCCGGCCCCCTGGTCGAGCAACGCCTGGAGCGCCGGCACGGCGGCGCCCAGCGACACGAGGCCGACGGCGCCCATGCCGGCGTAGGCCCCGATCTGACCAAACTCCAGGCTCCGCGGCGGTTCCTCCAGGTCTTCGTGGCGCAGTACCGGGCCCAGGGAGACATCGGCGGCCAGCTCTTCCTCCGTGAACAGATCCACGGCGACATCCTGGCGGGCCTCTGCGGCCTCGCGCTCCTCAGCGGTCCAGGCGGGGCGGGCCGGTGGCGGCGCCGGCTCGACCTCGGCCGGGGTCAGCACCAGAACCTCGGGTGCATTGAAGCGGGGCGTGTGGATCGGCGGCGGCGGCGCGGGTTCGGCCTTAGGCGGAACGGCAGGCTCCACGGGTGTCTCCGCGGCTTCGGCCTTGACCGGGGCCAGCGGCAGGGCCCCGTACATCGCGCCCGGGAAGGGCGAGAACTGACGCCTCAGCATCTCGGCCATGGCGGCGGCCCGCGCTGCCTCATCGGGCGCTGCGGCGGGCGGGCCATCCGTGAGCTCGGCGGCAGGCTCGGGCGAGGGCGCCTCCGCCTCAGCACCCGCCTCGGTCGTCTGATCCTGATCCGTCGCATCCTCGGCCGGGCCCGTCGGGGCGGGCTGCTGGACTTCGACAGCCGCCTGCTCCGGTTCCGGCGTGGAGGGCGCCTCGCCCGCGCCGCTCGCGGGCGCGGCCCGGGCGCCGTCGTCCGGTTCGCTTTCTCCGAGAAGCTGGGAGATGGCGGCGTAGCGGACCCGAAGGCCCACGGGGACGGCGGCGTCCGGCTCCGTTGCGGGGGGCTGTGCGACCTCGGGCTGCGACGTGGACGCGGGCTGGAGCGCGGCCGGCTCGACCTCGACAGGTGCGGCGAGCAGCTGCGCCAGCGCCACGGGTCCGTCGGGATCCGCCTCGAACAGTGCCCGCTCCACCGCGCGCCGGCGACCAGGACGGGACAGGCCCGGATCGACGTCGATACGCGCGCCGAGGACGCGGGCGGCCGCTTCGGGCCCCTCGGCGTTCAGCGCGGACAGGACGTCCGAGGCGGCGAAGGCCTCGACGCCGACGCTCAGGGCGAAGCTGGCCAGGGCGTCGAACTGATGCTGGTTCAGATCCACCTTCACCGCATCGTGCAGAGCCGCGACGACCGGCAGCAGATCGTACTGCAGCAGCAGCTCGGCGTCCGCCTCGCTGACGCTCAGCCCTTCGCGCGCCGACTTGGTGTGGCCGTAGCCGATGACCCAGAGACCGTCGATCCGCCGCATCGCGCGCGGCGTGAACCCCTCGAAGCTCTTGATGAGCACGAGGCCCTCTCGGGACACCTTCCTGCGCGGGACGCTCTGAGACACCGTCATGTGATCCAAAATGGGACGCCCGATACGGGCTCGCACCCCGCGTCGCAAACGCCGGGCCGCGTCGCTCGCCTAAGGCCCGGGGATCACAACAGAACGACGGTCGCCAGGCCTAGGAAGATCAGGAACCCGAAGAAGTCGGTCGTCGCCGTCACGAACACGGCCGAAGACACCGCCGGGTCCTGCTTCAGCCTGGACAGGGTCAGCGGCGTCAGCACCCCCACGGTGGCGGCGACCAGCAGGTTGAGGATCATCGCCGCCCCGATGACGAGGCCGATTCGCCAGTCCTCCTCGCGGAACCAGAGCGCTGCGGCCAGCCCGATCAGAGGCGCCAGGATGAGTCCGTTCGCCAGGCCGACGGCCAGCTCGCGCACGAACGTCCTGCGGGCGTTCGAGCTGTTCAGCTCCCGCGTCGCCAGCGCGCGCACCGTCACGGTCAGCGCCTGTGTGCCCGCATTGCCCCCGATCGCCGAGACGATCGGCATCAGGACGGCCAGGGCGACGATCGCCTCGATGGTTCCGGCGAACCAGCCGATGACGCTGGCCCCGATGGCCGCAGTGGCCAGATTGATCGCCAGCCAAGGCACCCGGCCCCGCACGATCTCCGGCACGGAAGAGCCGCGACCTTCGTCCGACACCCCGGCCAGGCGCAGGATGTCCTCGCGGTTCTCCTCCTGGATGATGTTGACGATGTCGTCGACGGTGATCTGTCCCACCAGCCGACCGGCCGCGTCGATCACGGGCGCGGAGATCAGGTGGTACTTCTCGAAGATGTAGGCGACCTCTTCCTGGTCCTGGCTGACGTCGATCTCGGTGACCGGCTCCATCAGATCGGTCAGCGGCGTGGCCCGCGGCGCGCGCAGCAGGCGGCTGATCGCAACCCCGCCCACGGGCCGGTTAAGCGGATCGACTACATAGATGTCGAAGAACAGCTCCGGCAGCTCCTCGCCCTGGGCGCGGACGTGGTCGATGGTGTCGCCGACGGACCAGAACTGCGGCGCGGCCATCACCTCGCGCTGCATCAGGCGGCCGGCGGAGTCCTCGGCATAGCCCAGCGAGCTCTCGATCGCGGCGCGGT
>JBKBUS010000249.1:0-3709 GCA_046290035.1 Brevundimonas sp. | reverse complement strand
GCCGAGATCGAGACCCTCGTCGAAGCCCTCGTTGGTGCCGTAGGCGATCACGATCAGGTCCGGGGCCGGCGCGTTCAGCTCCAGCAGCTGGGTCCGTGCGGAAAGCTCCGCCAAGGTCGCCCCCACCCGCGCGTAGGCGGCCATCTCGACCGGCCGGCCCAGCCCCGCCTCCAGCCGCCAGCGATAGGCTTCGGTCAGCCACCCGACGGCGGTGTGGCTGTCGCCGAACTGCACGATGCGCAGCGGGCCGCCGCCTTGGGCGAGCGAGCGCAGAGCCTGCGGCTGGCACAGCCCCTGGGTGCAGGTCGCGCTGACCGGCGAGGGCAACGGCTGGTACGGCCGCTCCTGCAAAGGCGCCGCAGCAAGCGCCGCCGCCAAGAGCGCGCCCGCGCTCACGCTCAGGCGCCCGCCTCGGCCCGCTCCAGCCCGGCGTCGGCCCGAAGCCGCTCGGCGACGGGCCGGCCGATCCGCAGGTAACCGGCCATGCTCATGTGGATGCCGTCGTGGGCGCGCATCAGGCGCGGCCGTCCGCCCGCCTCGTCGGCGAGGTAGGCCTCGTAGTCGCCGTCGGGGCCCGAGGTCAGCTCCGTCGTCTCGATGTACGGCACGTTCAGCGCCCGCATGCGCTCGGCGGTCACCTCGTTGATCAGGCGCATCTTCTCGTCGAAGGAGGGGCGCTTCATCCTGGGCAGGCCGACCCAATAGACCGCCACGCCCCGGCTTCTGAGCAGAGCCACCAGATCATCGACCCGCCGCGCATAGGCCGCCCGCCAGCCCGGCGTGCCGAAGGCGTGGATCGCGCCGTCCAGCTCGATTCCCTGTGCGTCGTTGGTGCCGAACAGGATGACCGCCGCGTCGATCGGCTGTTCGGCGATCTGGCCGGCGGTCTTGGCCTGGATGTTCACATAGTCGTAGCGCGACAGGCCGGTGGAGACCTCGCTGAACTTGATCACCTCGGCGCCGTCGCCGTTCAGGTCGCGATAAAGCGCGGTCCACAGGCCGTCGGCCATGGAGTCCCCGAACACGCCGATCCGCAGGCGTCCGTCCGCGGCGCGGGCGCGCAACGGGGGTTGGGCCGGCGGCGGGGTTTCGAACGGCATCGCGGTGGGCGCGGCGGCTATGACGCTGGACGGCGCCTCCGGCGCGGGCGAGGCCGACGCATTGGCGCTGCCGCCGAGCATCAACGTGGGATGGCGCAGCCACTGACGCCCGTCCGGGGTCAGCATCAGGCCCAAGACCACGCCGACAAGCAGCGCCGCCGTCAGTCCGTTGATCCAGGCCCGCACGTCGCCTCCCGCTCCCGTAACGCCGCCATCTCTTAACCACTCCCGGGCCCGGCATCCAGCGCGGGCGCGTGACAGGCGAGGAACAGGGTTAAGGCGCCCCCGTTCGCGGGCCCTTGCCGGACGCCGCCGCCCGGCCTAATCAGCGGACAGGCCCCGGTTATTCATCAGACGGTGAAAAGAGACGGCATGCGCAAGATCTACTCAGACGCCCGCTCCGCCCTGGAGGGCCTGACCTTCGACGGCATGACGGTCATGTCCGGCGGCTTCGGCCTGTGCGGCATTCCCGAGAACCTGATCGCGGCCCTGCGCGACACCGGCGTCAAGGATTTGACCGTCATCTCCAACAACGCGGGGGTGGACGGCTTCGGCCTGGGCCAGCTGCTGGAGACCCGTCAGATCAAGAAGATGATCTCGTCCTATGTGGGCGAGAACAAGGAGTTCGAGCGCCAGTATCTGGCGGGCGAGCTTGAGCTGGAGTTCAATCCGCAAGGCACCTTGGCCGAGCGCATCCGCGCGGGCGGCGCCGGCATCCCGGCCTTCTTCACCGCCACGGGCGTCGGCACCCTGGTCGCCGAGGGCAAGGAGGTGCGGACCTTCGGCGAACGCGAATATGTGATGGAGACGGGGCTGGTCGCCGACCTCTCTATCGTGAAGGCCTGGAAGGCCGACGAAGCGGGCAACCTGATCTACCGAAAGACGGCCCGGAACTTCAATCCGATGATGGCCACGGCGGGCAAGGTCTGCGTCGTCGAGGTCGAGGAGATCGTGCCCGTCGGATCGCTCGATCCGGACCACATCCACACCCCCGGCATCTATGTCGATCGCTTGATTCAGGGCACATTCGAAAAGCGCATCGAACAGCGTACGGTGAGGGCGCGCGAAGGCGTCTGAACCGAACCACGGGGGGAATAGAATGTCCGAAGGCACCGACAACCAGCACCTCAAGAGCATCAGCGACAAGCTGACCTGGGGCGTCATCTTCCTTTTCATCATCATGCTGAACACCTGCTCGCTCAGCGACGACATCGAGGATGCGATCCGCGACCGCGGGACGGACGCGCCCGCGCCTGCGGCCGCACCTGCCACGACCGCTCCTGCGCCGGCCGCACCGGTCGCGCCCGCGACCTCGTGACCGACAGCCGGCGCGCGCGCGGCTCCGCCCGGCTGGCGGAGCTGGACCCCGGGCTTGAGGCCGCGATCGAAAAGGGGCTGGCCCCGGTCGCGCCGGACTTCGCCCGCTTCATGGTCGAGTTCGGCTTCGGCGACGTCTATGCCCGGCCGGGACTGGCGTTGAAGCAGCGCCAGCTGGTCACCATGGCCTCGCTCGCGACGCTCGGCACCGCGCCGAAACAGCTGCGCGGCCATATCAAGGGCGCGCTGAACGTCGGCCTGACGCCGACGGAGATCACCGAGGCCCTGATGCAGGTCGCGCTCTACGCCGGTTTTCCCAACGCGCTGAACGCGCTGATGATCGCCAAGGAGGTGTTCGCCGAAGCCGGCGTCGCCCCGTCCGCAGCCCCTCACCCCGACCAAGAGGCCTGATCCATGCCCCGCACCCGTGACGACCTCGCCGCCCGCGCCGCGAAGGAGCTTCAGGACGGCTTCTACGTGAACCTCGGCATCGGCATCCCGACGCTTGTGGCCAATCACATCCCCCACGGCATGTCGGTGACGCTTCAGTCGGAGAACGGCATGCTGGGCATGGGGCCGTTCCCCTATGACGACGAGGTCGACGCGGACCTGATCAACGCCGGCAAGCAGACGATCACCGCCCTGCCCGAGACCAGCTTCTTCTCCTCGTCGGACAGCTTCGCCATGATCCGCGGCGGGCACATCGACCTGTCGATCCTGGGCGCCATGGAGGTGTCCGAGACCGGCGACATCGCCAACTGGATGATCCCCGGCAAGCTGGTGAAGGGCATGGGCGGGGCCATGGACCTGGTCGCCGGCGTGAAGCGCGTGGTCGTGGTAATGGAGCACGCCAACAAGCACGGGCAGTCCAAGGTGCTGAAAGCCTGCACCCTGCCGCTGACCGGGCGGGGCGTGGTCGATCGGATCATCACGGATCTGGCGGTCTTCGACGTGAAGCCGGACGGCGCGGGCCTGGAGCTCATCGAGCTGGCTCCCGGCGTCACCCCCGAGGAGGTGGCGGCCAAGACCGAGGCCGTCTACACGATTTCACCATCCGTTAAGACTTTGGCATAGTGCGCCCAACCGGCTGAGGGGCCGGACGGGAGGGTCTCATGGAACCATCGACGCTGGAGGCGCGCGTCCGCGAGCTGTCGCCGGGCGGCGCGGCCGATCCCGAGCGGGTCGAGGCGCTTCGTCGGGAGGCGCTGACCGATCCGGACGACGGCTTCGCCGAACGCGCGCTGGCGGGTCTCAGGGGATCCGTGGAGCGCCTGCTGGCCGAGGCCCGGCAC
>JBKBUS010000248.1:0-3711 GCA_046290035.1 Brevundimonas sp. | reverse complement strand
CAGCACCGTGAAGATCGACGGGTCCGGGTGGTCGTAGCTGACCGTGTTGATGGTGTTGAAACGCGCCAGGTCATAGCGGTACGGCGCGTGATTGCCGTGCCAGGCGACGACGTCCAGCGGGCTGTGGTCGAAGGTGGTGGCGTAGAGCCGACCCTGGAACTTCTGAATCACCTGGGTTGGGCGATCGACGTCCTCGAACCAGGCGACGGGCGTTTCAAAGTCTCGGGGATTGGCCAGGCCGTTGGCGCCGATGGGTCCAAGGTCCGGCAGGCGGAACAGGGCGCCGTAGTTCTCGCAGACGTAGCCGCGAACGGGCTCGTCCACCTCGACGCGAAAACGCACGCCGCGCGGAACGACGGCGATATGACCTGGCGGCGTCTGGAGAACCCCAAGCTCGGTCTTGAGCGTCAGCACGCCCTGCTGCGGCACGATCAGCAGCTCGCCGTCAGCGCAGTAGAACAGCCGGTCGATCATCGACCGGTTGGCGGCGTAGAGGTGGATCCCCACCCCGCCCTGGGTCGCGGCGTCGCCGCAGCCGCCGTAGGTGACGAGCCCCTCGACCCAGTCGGTCGGCGCCTCGGGCAGGGGCAGCGGATCCCAGCGCAGGCGGTTGGGGGTCGGCGGCGCCTCCTCGAAGGGGCCGGAGCGGAGGCGCCCCTGGTCGAACGGGGCATACGGAGGATGCTGGGCGCTGGGCCGCAGACGATACAGCCAGCTGCGCCGGTTCTCGCTTCGCGGAGCCGTGAAGGCCGTGTCGGACAACTGTTCGGCGTAGAGACCCAGCGGATGCCGCTGGGGCGAGTTGCGGCCGACCGGCAGGGCGCCCTTCACGGCCTCGGTCTGAACATGGGCGCCGAAGCCGGTCAGATAGGCGGGCGCGTTGGATCGCGTCGTCATGGGTGTCCTCTCCTGCCCGGCTATCTAGCGACACGAAGGAGGGCCCACAATGCGACCGCCCCGCCCGGGCATCCCGGACGGGGCGGCGAAGGCTTCGCTTCGCGGACGGCTTAGAAGCGCGCCGTGAGGCTGATCGTGGCGCTGGAGCCCAGGTCGTACTGGTTGATCCTAACCTTGTCGCCGTTCAGCTCCTGGTACTCGTCGAACTCGGTGTCGAGCAGGTTCCGCAGCTCGATGGCCAGGCCCAGGTCCTGATCCAGGACGGTGAAGTCCTTGCGGTACACGAAGTCCAGGAACACCCCCGGCTCCTGGAGATAGTCCGGCAGTCGGTTGGCCCCAACGCCCGGGCCGCGCGCGGTGATGCGATCTGACACGTAGTTGACGATCAGGGTCGCCTGGGAACGCGCGTTTTCGTCCTCCCAGCCGAACTGCAGGTTCGCCACGTGTTCGGGCTGACCTTGCAGGCGTGCGCCGTCGGTGAGGAAGACGCGGGCCGGCACCGGGATCCCTTGACCCGCGAGGGTGAGGACGTTGTCGCCGTCGTCCACCTGGATCTCGGAGTCCGTGTAGGTGTAGTTCGCCTGGATCAGCCAGCGCTTGTCGGCGATGAACTGCAGACCCGCGTCGGGGAAGTCGAAGTACTTCTTCCCGTCGATCTCGAAGCCCATCAGCGTCGCCTGCGGCGCGTTCAGGAAGGTCTGCTGGTACTCTAGCGCGGCGATCTCGAAGATGGTCGCCTCGACCGGGTTCTCCAGCTCCTTGTAGAAGACGCCGGCGGTCAGGTATTGGCCTTGGTCGAAGTACCATTCGACCCGAGCGTCGTAG
The DNA here is from genome assembly GCA_046290035.1 of Brevundimonas sp. GTDB lineage: Bacteria > Pseudomonadota > Alphaproteobacteria > Caulobacterales > Caulobacteraceae > Brevundimonas. Next base: position 1,989 of record JBKBUS010000248.1, on the reverse strand, counting down.
TTCGTCAGCTCCGTATCGACCAGATACGGGTTGCCGATGAACAGGCGGTCCGTCTCCGGGTCGGTGTAGCCCTGAGGCGCCAGTTCGCGGAACTGCGGACGGCCGATGGTCTTGGACGCGCCCAGACGCAGCTGCAGGTCCTCGGCGAAGTTCCAGGTCAGGGTCGCCGCGGGCAGCCAGTACTGCTCCTCGATCGAGGTCGGGGTGAACAGCAGGCCGGTGTTCAGCAGGTCGATCGGGGTGACCGTCTGCTCGCCGTCCTCGAAGCGCACGCCGCCCGAGATGCGGACGAGCGGGATCACCTCGACATCGGCCTGAACATAGGCGGCGTTGACCGTCAGTTCGCCCTCATAGGCGGGCGCGCTGGCGGCGTTGGTCGATTCCCGGATCACCAGGGTGTTCGGGTTGATGTTGAAGTCCGAGAACAGGAAGTCGACCCGCGAGCGCACCTGGCTCTCGGTGAGGCCGTTCGGCGCCACGAAGCTCAGGTCACGGCGCACCGAGTCCCGCGTGTTGTCCAGCCACGCCACGCCCGCCGAGAACACCGCGTCACGGGCGTCCGAGAGCGGCAGGGTGTAGGCCACGTCGGCGCCGGCCGAATACAGTTCGTCATTCAGCTCGCTGAACGAGATCAGATTCGTGTCGATATCGTGGATGAAGGCGCCGTCCGCCGCCTGGCCGTAGCCGAACTGGGTCTCGTACGGGGCGTCGCGCTCGGACACGGCGTAGGAGCCGCGCCAGCTGACGTCCAGCGCCCCGTCCATGAAGCTGTGCTCGCCCGACAGCTGGGAGGAGAACAGTTGGCGCACGAAATACTCGGTGAAGTCCTCGCGCACGACCCCGCCGAAGCTGAAGTTGAAGCCTTCGCGGGTACGGGCCTCCTTCGTCGTCGAGCGCACGAAGAAGTTGGTCCACTTGACCTCATGGTCGAGGGTCGACAGCGCGATCGAGCCCAGGGCGTTCAGCTGAACATCGTTCTGGCCAGACTGGAACTCGTAGGCCGTGCCCGCGATCAGTCGACCGCCGTCCAGCTGACCGGTCTCCTGAAAGCCCTCACGCGCGCGCCAGCTGTTGTCATAGCCCGCCGCCACGACGACGCCCAGCGTGCCGAGGCCGGTCTCGTGAGAGAAGCCGCCTTCGGCCTCGACACCCCAGTTGAACGGGCTCTCGTCGAACTGCAGCAGACGCAGCGGCGCATTGACCAGCGACTGGCCGATGTCCTGAAGCTCCTCGTCCGAGAAGTTCGCCTGGCTGATCTGCACGCCCTGACCGAACGCGATCGACAGCGGGCCGGGCACGTCGCGCGTGCCGTCGTCAAAGCCCGTCCAGTCGGTTTCGGACCCGAAGTAGGTCAGGTTATCGCGCAGCGTCGTCTCGCTGTTGTAGCCGGTGCTGACCTGCAGATTGAAGAAGGGCTCGGCCGGCGCCTCGATGGTGCGCAGGTCGATCACCCCGCCGCCGAACTCGCCGGGATAGTTGGGCGAATAGGTCTTCTGAACGGTGACGCCGCCCAGGATGTTGGCGGGGAACAGGTCCAGCGGCACGACCCGTTGCAGCGGCTCCGGGCTCGGCAGGGGCGAACCGTTCAGCAGAGCCGAGGAATAGCGCTCGCCCAGACCGCGCACATAGACGAAGCGGTCCTCGACGATCGTCAGGCCGGTCACGCGAGTCAGGGCCTCGGCGGCGTTGGAGTCGCCGGTGCGCTGGATGTCCTCGTCGGTCAGGAAGGCCGCGACCTCGGAGGTTTCCCGCAGCGGTTCCGGAATGAACCGGCCGAGCACCACGATCTCCTCGACGGTGGTCGCCTGGTCCTGCGGATCTTGGGCGGGGACGTCCTGGGCGAATGCGAGGCCGGGCGCGATCATCGCGGTCGTGGCCAGCAGCAGTCCGCTCAACGAAAGCGAAATTTTCTTCATGATCTGCGCCTTGCGAGAGAAACGACGAAAGGATGAAGGGCGGCGGGTCGCCCCGCCGCCCGAGGTTTCATCC
>JBKBUS010000247.1:0-3717 GCA_046290035.1 Brevundimonas sp. | reverse complement strand
AGTTGAAGCGCACCATGAGGGCGGCCGCCCGGCTTCGATCCGAACGAAGGAGCCGGAACAGGTCGGACTTCAACTGGGGCAGCGCCATCATCAGCATGCCCGGATCGTCGGGCAAGGCGGAGTCGATGATATCCACGATCGCCCAGTAGAAGGGGTCGAGCGCCAGATAGTGGACGATAAGGTCCTGCTCGATCACCCAGTCGAGAAAGATCTCCATTTTCGGCCTGCCCAGGGCGTCGAGCAGATCCCCGCCCTTCTGTCCGAACAGGTGAAACTTCAGCTCTTCGGCCGACACCTGGATCCTCGCGCGTTGGCGCAGGGGCGCAAGGTCAATCGGGGTGTCGTCGCGGCAGCCGACGCCGCCGAGCACCCAGCAGTCAGGGGTGGCGACGTTGAGCGCTCCGCTCTCAAGATGGAGGCGACGGATGTTCTGTGTTTCGTCGTAGTATAGCCGATAGGCCCGGTCAGCGCGGTCGAGCCCGTGGGCCTGAATAGACGAGTTACGCATCTCATTCACATCGATCACCTGTTTAGGCTCGTGCTCGTGCTCGTGCTCGTGCTCGTCCTCAGTCATGTCTCGTCCTTTGCGGGACGGGGCAGGGCCAAGCGTTCCGCCGGGTGGACATCGGCGAAGCGATCGACCGTGCCGCGCCAGTCGTCCATCGCCGGGGAAAGCCAGCGGGTCATCTCGAGCATGGCCTGATGCAGCTTCGGCAGGTTCCAGTAGAGGATGGGTTCGTGGTGAGCGATCCGGTTGCGCAGCAGCCGGACCTGCGTCAACCGCGTGGCAAAGTCCTTGCGCGACAGGTAGCGGCCGTCGCGGGTCGCGATGCGATGCAGGGTCCGCTTCCACAGGTCGTCCTGTTCGCGCCCGAACATTGAGGTCCAGAAGCTGAAGGTCAGGGCGGCGACAACGCGGCCGTCCTCGATCGGCTTGCCTGCTTCAGTCAACTCGGTGATCGCCGCGCCGACCTGTTCGGCCTGGCGGTCGGTCACGTGGCCAGCTTCTGGCTGGAACCAGCCGGCACCATGAGCGTCCGTCATCACAGTGTGGATGCGATTGCGCAGCGCCACCTCCAACGCCTGGAGCGGGACATAGAGGGCTTCGGACACCTGGGTGTTCAGCGTGTAGAGTGCGACGGCGCGTTCACGGTCGTTTTCGGCCCAGGCGACATAGCGGGCAAAGCGCTCCAGGGAGAGCGCCGCCTCCACCGCGTCGGCATCGGCGGTCGCTCTTGCAACGGGGTGGGTCATGGATTATCTCTACCTTCGTACACCCCGGGATCGCCTCTGCTGCAAAGCATGCCCCCGGGGTAAATCAATTTCAGCCTCGGATTCTTACGACCGGCGACCGATCGGCGTGGCGACCCGACGCTTGGACTCTTCCCGCTCTTTCCGCGCCTTGGTGAACTCCGGTTCGAGCTTGCGCACGCGTTCGATCAGTCCATCCAGATGATAGATGTTGGAGTTCCAGTCGCCGGCCGCAGTCTTGCGCATCTCGCGGCGCACGAGGCCCGCTTCCTCGAGCTGGCGCATGTTGTTCTGGATGGTCTTCGACTTCACGCCCATCCGGGTGGCCAGCTCAGCCCGTGACGGGAACGGTTTCCGGCCCGGGTCGCGGTAGTAGTCGAGCAACTGGACCAGGATGTTGAACTGCATCGCGGTGACGCCGAGTCTGCTCTGCGCCTGGATCAGGATGGAAGGGATGCCGGCATAGCCATGGGACAGGACAGGCTTGCCCCAGATGCGTTCGTGAGACGAGGCCGAGCGGGTTGGGGTCGCAGCGGTGGGCAGGGTGACCACCTTGGGGTCGGACGATGTGTTCATCGGAATGCTCCTTCACCGTCCAAGCTAGGCCCGTGTTCTCGACGCAGCAAGGTTCACACGGCCTCGGGGTGGGGTCTCGTCAGGGGTTACCTGACTATCCCTGTTTACGGTCGTTCCGGATTCCGTTTCGCTGATTCTGTGGCGCCCTCAGGGGGGAGGTCGGGCCTTAAACTGCCAGACGGGTGGGGCGCCGTTCGGACGTACCCCGATGTTTGGGTTGTTCGTCGGATCGTCTGGGCCTGATCGCAATCTAGACGTTCAGGCCGGCAAACGGAAGCTGGTGTCCCGCCGGGCTGGGGCGACCCTTCAGGGCGGCGGGCGAGCGGCCGGCTTAGGTCGCCGAGGGGAGGGCGGGCAGCCCCGTAGGTCTGCGGGGCGAGGATGGTGGCGGTCTAGGGCAGGATAGGCTTTGCGCCGGCATTGTCAGACACACGACCGTTTCCATGGACCGCCTCACCGTTCGCCTTTCGCCCGACCTGGTCCGCCGCTTCGACGCCGCAGCGATGGGCCAGGGCGGTCGCTCGCGCCTGCTCCGGCGGCTGATCGAAGGGGCGGCCCAGGCCAGCTTTCCAGAACCCGAGAAGCCTGCCTCGACACGCGTCGGCGCCAAGCTGACCGTGAGGCTCGCTGGCGAAGACCTGACCCTGCTGGAGGCTTCGGCGGCGGCAGTGGGTCTCTCACGCACCCAGTGGACGGTCGCCCTGATCCGACGTCGTCTTCACGGTCGACCTCAGCTGACGCCGCCGGATTCGGTGGCCTTCATCGGCGTCCAGCGCGAGCTGAGGCGCATAGGCGTCAATGTGAACCAGATCGCCCGGGCCCTGAACACCGCCGTCCTGGAAGGTCAGGTGCTCGATCTGGAGATCCTTCAGCTGGAAGCGTTCTCGGGAGAAATCCGGGGCCACTTGTCGGGGTTACAGGCCGCCTTCCGCGGTAACTTCAACCACTGGAGCGATGGGGATGGCTGACTTCATCCAGGTCCGGGGTTTCGAGGAGGCGATCCATCCGCCCATCCGGCCCCGGCGCGCGAGGATCACGGACCCGCCATCCGCGCCATCGCGGTCACGCCCGGATATGGCCCCGCGTGTTCGTCTCGAGCGGCTTGCGCGTCGGGTCCCGGAAGTGATGGTCAAGATCACGGGGCGGACCCGCGATGGCGGACATCTGACGGCCCACCTCGCCTACATCTCCCGCAACTCGGACCTGGCGCTCGAAGGGCCCGACGGCGAGCGGCTCGAGACGCGCGAGGCTGTGAAGGCCCTGGTGGCCGACTGGATGGCGGAGGTGGAGGCGGACCCCCGTCGACGCAAGGATGGGTCGGTCAGCCTGTCCATCGTTCTGAGCATGCCGCCGGGGACTAACCCCTTTCGGATGCATGACGCGTCACGGGCGTTTGCAGCCCGGACGTTCGGCGAGACCCATCCCTATGTCTTCGCCTTCCATACCGATGAACGCCACCCTCATGTGCACCTGACCGTGCGAACCCTCGGCCATGATGGCCGCAAGCTGAATCCAAGGAAGGCAGACCTGGACCAGTGGCGCCAGGCCTTTGCGGCAGCCCTTCGTGACCGGGGTGTCGAAGCCGAGGCGACGCCACGGCGAGCCAGGGGCGTGGTCAGGAAGGCCGAAGACGGTGTCGTGCGCCGGATAAGAGATCGGTTCAGCCAGGGGAGGGGTGAACCGGCTCAGGCGGACATCGGTGCCGTCAAGGCAGCGCTCGACGCGGCGCGCGATCGACCCTGGAAGGTTGCGATCAGAGCCCGTCAAGCGGCTGTACGAACCTTCTTCGTGGCCCAGTCACTGGGGCTCGCCCGGTCTCCCGATGCTGGTGATCGACGACTGGCGGAGGCGCTCAAGGCCTTTGTCGAGACCATGCCGGCGGTGGAGACG
>JBKBUS010000246.1:0-3732 GCA_046290035.1 Brevundimonas sp. | reverse complement strand
TGCCGCCGACGACCGCGACCATCCGTTCGGCGTCTGGACCCTGCCGCCCGTGCGTCGCTCCGAACAGGACGGTCGCACCCTGACGACCGAGGAACGCGCCGCTTTTGACGCCATCGGTGAAAGCGACCGCATGACCCTGCGTTTCCGCAAGCCGGAATAGGCTTGGGTTTTGACCGTGATGGTGAACCTGTCTACTTCCGGACGGATCGTTTCCGGCGGGAGGCTTGATGACTGAGGCTAGGACGAACGGCAGGCTTGTGATCTCTCGCCGATCCTGGCTCGCGGGCACGGCGGCGCTGGGTCTCGTCGCCGTCGCGGGATGTGGTCGCGAGGAGCCTTCGGCCCGCGATGCGATCCCCGAGACGCCCAGCGGCCCGCCCGAGGGGTCGCTGGAATGGGCCATAGAAGGGGCCTGGCGCGCCGGCGACCGCGCCCGCGACGAATGGCGCCACCCGCTTGAGACCCTGCGGTTCTTCGGGTTGCAGCCCAACATGCGGGTCGTGGAGTTCTGGCCCGGCGGCGGCTGGTACACCGAGATCCTTGCGCCCTATCTGGCGCGCGGCGGCGGCAAGCTCTACGCGGCCGGCTTTCCGGTCGGCCCGGGCTCGGACCCGGCCCAGGCCGCGCTCAACACGGCGTATCAGACGCGCTTCTCGGCCGATCGCCGCCTCTACGGGGAAGTCGAGTTCACCAGCTTCGGTCCGACCAGCGGGCCGGTCGCCCCGGCGGGAACGGCGGATCTGGTTCTCTTCATGCGGACCATCCATGCCTGGATGGCGGCGGGCATCGTCGAGAAGGCCTTCGCCGACGCCTTCGCGGCGCTGCGTCCCGGCGGCGTCCTGGGCATCGAGCAGCACCGTCTGTCGCCCGATGCGGACCAGGATCCGGCGGCCGCCAACGGCTATGTTCAGGAGGCGTTCGTCCAGCAGGTCGCGGCGGAGGCCGGCTTCGCCTTCGTGGCGTCGTCGGACATCAACGCCAATGAGCGCGACACCAAGGACCATCCCTTCGGCGTCGACACCCTGCCGCCCATCTGCGTGACGGCGCCGCGGGGGGAGCCGCGGCACCCGAGTTTCCACACGGCGCTCTATCTCGCGATCGGCGAAAGCGACCGCATGACCCTCAAGTTCAGGAAGCCCGAGTGAACCGCGCCGCCGCTTTCGCCGCCCAAGCCCCCCTGATGGGCGTGCCCGGGGCCGCGGCTCCGCCCGGCGGCGTCGGCGAGTGGTTTCGCGGCGCTGGCGGACTGCGCCTTCGCGCAGCGTTCTGGACCCCCTCGAACCTCATTGCGGCCACGCCGCGGGGCACCGTCATCGTCAGCCCCGGACGCACCGAGCCGATCGAGAAGTACTTCGAGGTGATCGGCAACTTCCTGGCGCGGGGGTTCTGCGTATTGGCGCATGACTGGCGCGGACAGGGACTGTCGGCCCGTCTGTTGCCCGACCGACTGAAAGGCCACGCCCGCGCCGTCGAGGAGTTCCTCGACGATTACGCGCGTCTGCTGGAGGCCTTCGAGGCGCGCGCGCCCAAGCCGTGGATCGCCGTCGGACACTCCATGGGAGGCGCCCTGAACCTGCTGACCCTGCAGCAGGGTGAGCCGCGGATCGCGGGGGCGCTGCTGTCCAGCCCGATGCTGCGGATCCGCACCGGCAAGCGGTCGATGTGGTCCGTCAAGCTGGCGGTGCGATGGAACCTGCGCCACGGCCGGGCCGGCGACTATGTGCTGGGCGACATGGACGACCCGTTCGAGCACACCTTCGAGGATGATGCTCTGACGACGGACGAAACCCGCTACGAGCTATGGCGTCAGCAGCTCTACGCCTGTCCGCACCTTGCGGTGGGCGGGCCGACATGGGGATGGCTCGCCTTCGCCCTGGAGGTCGGGGAGCGGGCGCTGAAGCCGCGCGCCCTCAAGTCCGTGAGCGTGCCCGTGGCGATCGTCCAGGCGGCCGATGATGACCGCGTCTGGAAGCAGACCGCACGTTGGGCCGCCAAGCGGCTGGGCCGCGGCCGGTACGTCGAAGTGCCCGGGGCCAAGCACGAGGTGATCATGGAGACCGACGATCGTCGTGCGGTGTTCCTGTCGGAGTTCGACGCCCTGACCGACTACCTGGCGCCGGTCGCAGCGGCGCCGACGGTCGAGAGCGTGGCCTAGCGCCTGTACCTGTTCCGACGGGTTAGGCGGCCGAGCGCCGAAGCGTCACCAGCGCCTGGTCGATCAGGGCCGCGTCGCCGACCGCCAGAACCTGGCCTCCGGCGTCCGGGGCCTCGCCGCGCCAGTTGACGAAGGCGCCGCCCGCCGCGCGAACGACGGGGGCCAAAGCGGTCCAGTCCCAGACCTTCAGCCCGGACTCGATCACCATGTCGATGCGGCCCGCGGCCACCATGGCGTAGGCGTAGGCGTCACAGCCCAACCGCGTGAGACGCGCCGCCGCCCGGACCTGATTGAACGCTCCGAGTTCGGCGCCGCTGAATAGCTCCGGATCGGTGGTCGCCAGGATCGCATCCGTCAGGCGGGCGCATGGACGGGTCCTGAGCACCGCTTCACCGGGGCCGGAGATCAGCCGCGCTCCCGTAGGGCCGCCGACGAAAACTTCGTCCAGGTAGGGCTGGCCGATCGCGCCGACCTCTGGGCGGCCCGCCGCCGTCAGGCCCACGAGGCAGGTCCACAGCGGAAGTCCCGCGACGAAAGCGCGTGTGCCGTCGATGGGATCGAGCACCCAGACATGCTCCGCATCCGGTCGGTCCTCGCCATACTCCTCGCCGACCACGCCGTGATGCGGGTAGCGCTCGGCGATTAGGCGCCGCATGGCCGCCTCGGCCGCCCGGTCGGCCTCGGTCACGGGATCGTAGGCGCCTTGCGCGCCGCCCTTGTCCTCGACCGCGAAGGCGCCCCGAAAGAAAGGCAGCGCCGTCGCGCCGCCGACGCGGGCGAGTTCGACGGCGAAGGATTCAAGCTCTGTCATGGAAATGAGTGGCGAGTGACGAGGGGCGCGATCTCGCGCCGAAGACTTTGCATCGGCGCTTCATTAGGCGACGCGACGCCTCTCGTCACTCGCCCCTCGCCAATTCGCCCTCGCTTCAGGCCGCGTCGCCCTCGGCGTGCAGGGACTTGGCCAGATCCAGCAGGCGGCGACGCGGACGCTCGCCGAGCTGATAGTAGGCCTGGATGAGATCGAGCGTCTCCTTGCGCGAGAAGACCTCGCCGGAGCCCGAACCCGGGTCCCTCTTCTCAAGCGTCTCGTTCAGGCCGTCGTAGAAGTAGCTGACCGGCGTCTCCAGAGCTTCGGCGAGCTGCCACAGGCGTGCGGCCGAAATCCGATTGGCGCCGCACTCGTACTTCTGGATCTGCTGGAAGCGGATGCCGACCTGTACGGCCAGCTGCTGCTGGGTCAGGCCCAGCAGCCGCCGGCGACGGCGCAGGCGGCGGCCCAGGTGAAGATCGATCTCGGTGGCCATGGCCCTGAAGTTCCCCTTCTTCAACGCCGTCCCGAAACGGAACAGCTCACCCGTCTCGACGCAAGCACCATGCCCGGTTCGCGTGACGAGCGAGCGACGAAGGTTAACGACCCTTAATCTTGCCGCGCGCCGCTTCGGTGCTAGCGTCGCGACCTGTCGTCAGGGGACCGTCACATGTCGCTTCGCAAACATCTGCTCGCCGGCGCCGCCGGGCTCGGACGCGCCGCCCGGGCGGCCGGTCCCAAACAGGCCCAGGACGTCGCCCCGCCGACG
>JBKBUS010000245.1:0-3746 GCA_046290035.1 Brevundimonas sp. | reverse complement strand
TAGCCCTGGTTCTCCACCCGGTAGAGCGGCAGCTCCTCCAGCACCTCGGTCCCGCGCGCGCCCAGATAGTTGTCCAGCTCATACTTCAGGAAGCGCCGGATCTGGTCGGGGCCGTAGAGCTTCTCCATGACCATCAGGGCGCTGTACTGCGCCAGGGTTTCGGTCAGGGTGGTGGCGCCCTGCATGTCCGCGCTGACGACCTGGTGAGCCCACCACTGGTGCCCCAGTTCGTGGGCGGTGATGTAGGTCACGTAGTCGATCTTCTCGCCGGACTCGTCGAGCTTGGCGATGAAGCCGATGCTCTCGGAGTAGGGCATGGTGTTGGCGAACGCCTGGGCGAAGCTGGCGTAGGCCGGGAACTCCAGGATGCGCGCCTGGCGGAACTGATAGGGGCTGAAGTTCGCCTGGTAGTAATCGAGCCCGGTCTTCAGCGCGTTCAGCATGCGCTGGACGTTCCAGGGATGCTGGCGGTCGTAGTAGACGGCCAGCTCGACGCCCTCGTGGGTCTCGCGCGCGATCTCATAGTCCGCCGACTGCACCGAGAAGAAATGCAGGATGGGCGACTCGGAGACGAAGCGGGCGGTGCGGCGGTTCCCCTCGGTGACGTCCGACACCTTGTAGCCCGGCGCGACCGGGGTCTGGTCGGCCACGGTGGTGACCGTGATATCCGAACGCACCCAGTCGACGTTGCCCACATAGTTGCGGCCTTGCGCCGAGGTGTCCTCCAGCTTGGCCATCCGCACGTCCTCGGGCAGGCCGTTGCGACGCCGCACCGACCGATCGCGGATGATGCCGGAGCGATCCATGCCCAGGATCGGCGCGAACTCGAAGTTGTTGATGAAGGTGCCGTTGTCGACGATCTGAGTCAGGTTGCCCGAGGCGCGGAAACCGCGCTGGGCGATCTCGGTCTCGAACTCCAACGTCCGGCGCTCGCCCGGCTGCATCGGCCGATCCAGCGTCAGGATGTGATAGTTGAACCGGTCGTAGGTGCGGCTCGGCCGCGACCCGTCCAGGCGGATCGCCTTGACCTCGGTATCGCGCGCGAAGCGCAGGTGGACCTGGGTCAGCGGCGCGTCCGTGCGGTTCTCCAGGACGTAGGCCCCTTCGGTCGTCAGGCGCGGCGCGTGCGGGTCGAGGTCGAGCACCAGGGTGACGTCGGTGATGTTCGGCTGCGGCACGGTCTCGTACCGCAGCAGCGCCTTCTCATAGGCCGCCTGCCACTTCTCGCCCTCCTGCCCATTCCGATAGTCGTTCCAGACGTTGGTGTTGACGAAGATGAAGGCGCCCATGGCGACGAAGGCCGCCGCCGCGACGCCGGCGGTGATCCCCGCCGCGCCCCTCAGCCGGCCCGGCGCGCGCCTCAGCCGGGGCATGAGCCGGGTCTCGGTTCCGCGCCGCCACAGGGCGTAGGCGATGACCACCAGGATGACGGCGAAGGCGCTCCAGTAGGCGTCGAACCAGGCGCGTCCGATCCAGAAGTCGCCCATGCCGTTCATGTCCGACAGGGGCACGGACACCCCGGCGCCGTAGTTGTAGATCGGGTGGTCGAAGCCGAGGTTCGAGGCGACGATGCGGCTGATCAGATAGAGCACCATCACGCCCCAGCCGATGAACTTGTGCGGCACGAGCGCCTGGATGAAGACCGCCAGAACGGCCAGATGGACGACGTTCACGGTCTCCGGCAGCACGTACCAGACGAGGTATTTGTCGAGCTCGAAGTCGGTCACGCCCTTGATGGCCTGGGCCAGCACGCCGGCGCCCACGCTGACCAGCATGATCGAGAACAGCACCAGCGCGATCGCCAGGGTCTTGGGCAGGACGAAGGCCCAATCGGGCACTGCGGTGGCGTCGACGATCTCGTGCGTGCGGCGCTCGCGTTCGCGCCAGACCAGCTCGCCGGCGTAGTAGATGGCCACGATCAGCGGCACGAAGGTGAACGCGCCCTGGAGCGTCTGGATCACCAGCCGGGTCACCAGCCAGGTCTCGGCCCCGTAGAGCTCGCCCGCGAACAGCAGCGAGCCGATGCTGTTGAACAGGCCGAGCGCCAGCAGCACGAAGAAGGCCGGGCTCTTGAACACCTGGCCCATCTCGAACTTCGTGCGCGCCCACAGCTGGACGCGAGCGGCGGCGCCGTCGAAGCGCGGCGCGGGCAGGGGGCCGGACGCGACCGGCGCGCCGGCGGCGGCCTCGGCGATGGCCTTCAGCTTCTCGGCCTTCTTGAGCTTCGCGCCCCGGGTTTCGAAACGATAGAGCAGATAGCCCGCGACCAGGGCGGCCAGGGCCACGCCCACCGCGATCAGGCGGTTGTAGAGGAACAGCCCCTCGACCGGGATCAGGCGGCTGTTGCGCTCCGCGGCGGTCCAGTACTCCGTCGCGAGCCCATAGGCGCTGCCGCCGAACGGCTCCAGAAGCGCGACCGTGTCCTCAAGCTCGGGCCGGCTGCCCAGCGTGCCGAGCGTCAGATAGGCGATCAGGAAGCCGACCACGCCGACGTAGGTCCACATCATCGACCGCGTGACGGTGGCCACCGCAAAGAACAGGGCCCCGGTCAGGAAGAGGTTCGGCAGGGCGATGGTGAGGTAGGGCTGGGCGTAATATGCGAAGACGTTGGGCCCCAGGGTCTCAGGGTCGACCCACGGCATCAGCGAGCCGATGAACAGGCCCAGCGGCACCGCCAGGAAGCACAGGCAGGCGGCCGCCATGGCGCCGATGAAACGCCCGATCAGATAGTCGAACTTGCCGACCCTCGTGGCGCGGATGATGGGGCCGTAGCCGGTCTCGGCGTCGCGCACGACCACATTGGCGACGAACGCCGTCGTCACGAACATGTAGAACAGCGACCAGATCATCATCGAGAAGCTGATCGCGTAGGGGCTGTTCTCCTTGACGTTGCCGATGCCGCCCAGGCTCAGCTGGTCCGAGGCGACCACGCCGTAGCTGAGCAGGAAGAACAGGATGCCCACCACCCAGAACACCGGCTGGCGGGTCTGGTAGCGGAACTCGAAGGCCGTGACGGCGCCGAACATGGACGTGTCCCCCGATCAGGCCGCGCGGCGCGAGGCCGTGAGCGTCGAGAAGTAGACGTCCTCCAGCCCGCCGGAGACAGGCTCGAAGCCCTCGCCCGGATCAGCGTCGGCCAGGACGTGGATCACCGTCTTGCCGGCGAACAGGCGCGTCGAGATCACCTCGTACCGCGCCCGGTGGTCCTCAAGCGCCGCCTTGTCGATCGTCTTCTTCCAGACCCGGCCGCTGAGGCGCGCCATCAGCTCGGACGGCGCGCCTTCCAGCTGGATCTTGCCGCCCGCCAGCACCGCCATGCGCGGGCACAGGTCGGCCACGTCCTCGACGATGTGGGTCGACAGGATGATGACGACGCTCTCGCCGATCTCGGCCAGCAGGTTGAGGAAGCGGTTCCGCTCCTCCGGGTCGAGGCCGGCGGTCGGTTCGTCGACGATGATCAGCTGCGGCTGCCCGATCAGGGCCTGGGCGATGCCGAAGCGCTGGCGCATGCCGCCGGAGAAGCCGGCCACGGCCTTCTTGCGCACGGACCACAGGTTGACCTGGTTCAGCAGGGTCTCGACGGTCTCCTTGCGGGCCTTGCCGTCGGTGACGCCCTTGAGCACCGCCATGTGATCCAGAAGCTCATAGGCCGAAACGCGCGGATAGACGCCGAAGTCCTGGGGCAGATAGCCCAGGGTGCGGCGCAGCTGTTCCGGCTGCTTGATGACGTCGATGTCGCCGAAGCG
>JBKBUS010000244.1:0-3760 GCA_046290035.1 Brevundimonas sp. | reverse complement strand
TCGGCCCGGTCGCGCCGACGCCGGAGATGACCAACATCGAGGCCATCGGCCGGGTGCTCTACACGGACTACGTCTACTTCTTCCAGGCGGCCGGGATCGTGCTGCTGATCGCGATGATCGGCGCCATCACCCTGACGCTGCGCCACAAGCCGCATATCCGCCGCCAGAACCCGGGCGACCAGGTCAACCGCGACCGCAAGACCGCGATCGAGGTGCGCACCCCCGCGATCGGCTCCGGCGTCCGTCCCGAGGAGCTGCTCTGATGGATATCGGCCTCGCCCACTATCTGGCCGTCGGCGCCATGCTGTTCACCATCGGGGTGTTCGGCATCTTCGTGAACCGCAAGAACGTCATCATCATCCTGATGTCCATCGAGCTGATCCTGCTGGCGGTGAACATCAACTTCGTCGCCTTCTCGGCCTACCTCAACGAGGTGTCCGGTCAGATCATGGCGATGTTCGTCCTGACCGTCGCGGCGGCCGAGGCCGCGATCGGGCTGGCCATCCTCGTGACCTTCTTCAGGAACCGCGGCGACATCGCGGTTGACGACGCCTCGGTGATGAAGGGCTGACCGTGACCATCGAACTTCTCGTCACCCTCGGGGTCTTCGCGCCGCTTCTGGGCGCCGCCGTCGCCGGCCTGACCGGCCGCCGGATCGGAAACATCGCCAGCCAGGCGGTGACCACCGGCCTGCTGTTCTTCTCCTGCGCCGTCGCCTGGACCGTGTTCAGCCAGTGGACCTGGGGCGGGCTCGAGCCCTTCACCGTGACGCTGGCGCCCTTCATCAACGTGGGCGACTTCCAGTCGAACTGGGCCATCCGCATCGACGGCCTGTCGGCGGTGATGCTGATCGTGGTGACGACCGTCTCGGCGCTCGTGCACCTGTATTCCTGGGGCTACATGGCCGAGGACGACAGCCGGCCGCGCTTCTTCGCCTACCTGTCGCTGTTCACCTTCGCCATGCTGGCGCTGGTGACGGCCGCGGACTTCATGCAGCTGTTCTTCGGCTGGGAGGGCGTGGGCCTGGCGTCCTATCTGCTGATCGGTTTCTGGTACAAGAAGCCCACGGCGTCCGCCGCCGCCATCAAGGCCTTCGTCGTCAACCGGGTGGGCGACTTCGGCTTCGCGCTCGGCATCATGACGGTCTTCTGGATGTTCGGCACGATCCAGTTCGCCGAGCTGTTCCCGCTGATCGCCGATCGCGCGGGCGAGGGCTGGAGCTTCCTGGGCCAGACCTGGTCGGCGCTGGATCTGGCGGCGTTCCTTCTGTTCATCGGCGCCATGGGCAAGTCGGCCCAGTTCTTCCTGCACACCTGGCTGCCGGACGCGATGGAGGGCCCGACGCCGGTCTCGGCATTGATCCACGCCGCTACCATGGTGACGGCGGGCGTCTACATGGTCTGCCTGCTGAGCCCGCTGTTCGAATACGCCCCGGTGGCGGCCCAGATCGTGGCCATCGTGGGCGCGGTGACGGCCCTGTTCGCCGCGACCGTCGGCCTGACCCAGAACGACATCAAGCGGGTCATCGCCTATTCGACCTGTTCGCAGCTCGGCTACATGTTCTTCGCCGCCGGCGTCGGCGCCTATCAGGCGGCGATGTTCCACCTGTTCACCCACGCCTTCTTCAAGGCCCTCTTGTTCCTGGGCGCCGGCTCGGTGATCCACGGCATGCACCACGAGCAGGACATGCGGAACATGGGCGGCCTGGCCAAGCTGCTGCCCGTCACCTACGCGGTCATGATGATCGGCACGATCGCCATCACCGGCCTGGGCGTGCCCGAGCTGAAGTGGGGCTTCGCCGGCTTCTATTCCAAGGACTCGATCCTGGAGAGCGCCTTCGCCGCCGGCGCCGACAATCCGGTGGGCATGTTCGCCTTCTTCGTCGGCCTGTTCGCCGCGGGCCTGACGGCCTACTATTCGTGGCGGCTGATCTTCATGACCTTCCACAACAAGCCGGTGTGGAAGGACGGCCATGCCCACGCCCACGACGACCACGCGTCGGACGCCCAGCTGGAGACCCATTCCGAGCCGGACCTCTCCCATGCCCATCATGACGCGCATCACGACCACCACGGCCACCACCACGGCCCGCTGAAGCCGCACGAGAGCCCGTGGGTGATGCTGGTGCCGCTGCTGGTCCTGTCGGTCGGCGCGATCGCCTCGGGCTTCGCCTTCTACGATCAGTTCGTCGGCTACCACGAGCACGAGTTCTGGCGCGGGGCGATCTACACCGCCGAGCACAACCACGTGCTGCACGACAGCCACGAGGTCCCGACCTGGGTGCTGTGGGCGCCGCTGTTCGTCTCGACGGCCGGCACGCTCATCGCGATCTGGTTCTACGTGGTGAAGGAGGGCCTGGCGCGGCGCATGGCCGAGCGCGGCGGGCCGCTGCACAACTACCTCTACAACAAGTGGTACTTCGACGAGGTCTACGACTTCGTGTTCGTGCGGGGCGCCAAGGCGCTGGGCGACCTGTTCTGGAAGGTCGGCGACGTGAAGATCATCGACGGACTGGGCCCCAATGGCGCGGCCTGGACCTCGCTGAAGTCCGCCGGCTGGCTGTCGAAGCTGCAGTCCGGCTACGTCTATCACTATGCGTTCGTGATGCTGCTGGGGGTGGCGGGTCTGCTCGCCTTCGCCATCACCACGTGGGGAGCCTGATCCCGTGCCTCACATCCTGAGCATCGTCACCTTCCTGCCGCTGGTCGGGGCCGCGCTGGTCCTGGCCGCCCGGCTCGTCTCCAGGGGCGGGGCCGACGGCGCGGCGCGCTGGATCACCCTGATCACGACCCTGGCCACCCTGGGCGTCTCGGTCGTCATGCTGGCCGGTTTCGACGCCTCGAACCCCGGCTACCAGTTCGTCGAGCGCTACCAGTGGTTCGCCGGCGCCCAGTACCACCTGGGCGTGGACGGCATCTCGATCCTGTTCGTGGTGCTGACCGCCTTCCTGATGCCGCTGTGCATCCTGGCCAGCTGGACCACCATCAAGGACCGGGTGGTCGAGTACATGATCGCCTTCCTGGTGCTGGAGACGCTGGTCATCGGCGTCTTCACCGCGCTGGACCTGTTCCTGTTCTACATCTTCTTCGAGGGCACCCTCGTTCCGATGTTCATCATCATCGGGGTGTGGGGCGGGGCGAACCGCATCTACGCGGCCTACAAGTTCTTCCTCTACACCCTGCTCGGCTCGGTGCTGATGCTGCTGGCCATGCTGTGGATGGCCTATGAGACCGGCACCACCAGCATCCCGGCGCTGAAGACCTACGCCTTCGACCCCTATGTGCAGCCGTTCCTGTGGCTGGCCTTCTTCGCCTCCTTCGCGGTGAAGATGCCGATGTGGCCGGTGCACACCTGGCTGCCGGACGCCCACGTGCAGGCGCCGACGGCGGGCTCGGTCATCCTGGCGGGCATCCTGCTGAAGCTCGGCGGCTACGGCTTCCTGCTGTTCAACGTGCCGATGTTCCCCGACGCGTCCGAGACGTTCCGGCCGCTGGTGTTCGCCCTGTCGGTGATCGCCATCGTCTACACCTCGCTGGTCGCCTTCCGGCAGACGGACATCAAGAAGCTGATCGCCTATTCGTCGGTGGCGCACATGGGCTTCGTCACCATGGGCATCTTCGCCGGCAACGACACGGGCGTGCAGGGCGCGGTGTTCCAGATGCTGAGCCACGGCCTGATCTCGGGCGCGCTCTTCCTGTGCGTCGGCGTCGTCTATGACCGCATGCACACGCGAGAAATCGCCTTCTACGGCGGCCTGACC
>JBKBUS010000243.1:0-3763 GCA_046290035.1 Brevundimonas sp. | reverse complement strand
GAGGCGTCAGGCCCCTGCGGGCACGGCCGCTTCCGCCGTCGAGCGCGCCGCGGCGGCCGGCATCTTTCGCCATGTGGCCAATGCCTGCCCCGTCACCTGGTCCATGTTGTAGTAGCGGTAGGTGGCCAGCCGGCCGACGAAGGTCACGTCGGGCCGCGCGGCCGCCAGCGCCTCGTACTTCTTGAACAGGGCCTGGTTCTCCGGCCGGGGGATCGGATAGTAGGGGTCGCCCTCGGCGGCGGGGTACTCGTAGGTGACGCTGGTGCGCGGATGCGCCTGGCCAGTCAGGTACTTGTACTCGGTGATGCGGGTGTAGGGCGTCGCCTCGTCGGGATAGTTGACCGTCGCCACCGGCTGGAACCACGGCTGGTCCAGCGTCTCGTGCCGGAACTTCAGCGAGCGGTACGGCAGCGGGCCGTAGCGGTGGTCGAAGAACTCGTCGATGGGGCCGGTGAACACCAGCCGGTCGTGCAGCACCTCGTCCACCACGTCGGCGTAGTCAACGCCCGTCTCCACCTGGATGTTCGGGTGGTCCAGCATGGCCTCGAACATGGCCGTGTAGCCGTGAAGCGGCATCGCCTGGAAGGCGTCGGTGAAGTAGCGGTCGTCGGTGTTGGCGCGGGTGGGCACCCGCGCGGTGACGGACTTGTCCAGCTCCGACGGGTCCAAGCCCCACTGCTTGCGGGTGTAGCCCCGGAAGAACATCTCGTAGAGCTCGCGGCCGATGGCGTTGATCACCACGTCCTCGGAGGTGCGGATGCGCTCCACCGGCTGGGCGCGGGAGGCGAGGAAGGCCTCGGCCTGTTCGTCGGACCTGAGGTCCAGGCCGTATAGGGCGTTCAGCGTGGTCCGGTTGATCGGCATGGGCACAAGCTGCCCGCCGACCTGCGCCAGCACCCGGTGCTCGTAGGGCCGCCACTTGGTGAAGCGCGACAGATAGTCGAAGATTTCGGCCGAGTTGGTGTGGAAGATGTGCGGGCCGTACTGGTGGATCAGCACCCCCGCCGCGTCGAGCCGGTCATGGGCGTTGCCGGCGATGTGGGGACGGCGGTCCACGACCAGGACCTTGCGGCCCTCGGACGCCATGCGCTCGGCCATGACCGAGCCCGCGAAGCCGGCGCCCACGACCAGCGCGTCGTAGTGCGAGCGGCGGGCCGCCGGCCAGACGGAGGGCGCCGCGACGGCCGGGCCGGTCCGCCGGCGCGCCGCCGAGGCGTCGACCAGGGCGCTCATGCGCAGGTGGGTCTGGTCCCAGGACAGGCTGGCCAGGGCCTCGTCGACCTCCTCCAGCCACGTCCGGTCCTCGCCGCGCGCCAGGGTCAGGGCGGCCTCGCAGGCCTGGACGAAGGCGGCCGGCTCGCCCGCGATCTTGACGGCCTGGAGGTCGCCGTAGCCGCGCACGACGTCGCGTACCGGGGTGGAGACGACAGGGCGGCCGCCGGACAGGTACTCCGGCGTCTTCGTCGGGCTGATGAAGCGGGTCGCCTCGTTGATCGCGAAGGGCATCAGCGCGACATCCCAGGAGCCGAGGATGCGGGGCAGGTCGCCGTAGGCCGCCTGGCCGGGGTAGAACAGGTTCGGACGCCGCGGCAGCTCGTCGGGCGAGATCTTCACCACCGGGCCGACCATCTCGATGTCCCAGTCCGGACGGGCGTCGGCCAGGGCGGCGACCAGCTCCAGGTCCATGCGCTCGTCGATCACCCCATAGAAGCCGAAGCGCGGGCGGGCGGCGCCGACGGTCATCTCGCGGGCGGCGGCGAAATGCTCGCGCTCGACGCTGGAGGGGAAGGGGTGGATGTTGCGGTGACGGTCCCGCTTGGCTTCGTAGAGGCTGTGGCCGCCGGTGAAGACCACATCCGCGAGCGCCATCAGCTCGCCCTCCAGCCGCACCAGATCCTCGGGCGCGAAGCGGAAGGCGGACAGCTCGTCCATGCAGTCGAACACCACCGCCGCCGGCTCGATGTGGCGGGCGATGGGCAGCATCATGGGCGTGTAGAACCACAGCACCGGGCGCTCGACGCCCTCGTTCGTCAGCACCTCGTCCAGGAGCTGGCGCAGCACCGCGTCGCGGCAGGGCCCGCTCTCAAGACCGACGGGCAGGCGCGGGGTCGCGACCACCACGCCGGTGCGCTCGCAGGGGCGCACGTCGACCCCCAGCGTGGCGCCGGGCTCGGCCGGCAGGGGCTCTTCGAAGACGATCACCTTGCGGTCGCCGACGAAGCGGGACAGCAGATGCTGCGGCCGCTGAAAGACGAAGTCCCACCGGAGGTGGGACAGGCAGACGATCGGGTCGCGCCGCTGCGCGACCTTGGGCAACGCGATCACGTCCGCGCCGGTGGAGGAGGGGGGCTGAGCCAAGGGAGGAGCGCCTTTCGGTAATCTGACCCCCGCCAACACCGGCCACGGCGCTGAGTTCCAAGACCCTGAATCTTCGAGTCTTCGGACGCGTGATGAGGGGTCAGGCGGCCGCTTCCCTCCGCGTGGGCCAGACGGGGTACAGCAGCCGCTGAGGCTCCATCCACCATCCCACCTCGGCGACCGGCTCGCGCGAGAGGTCGGCGTCCACGGCCAGGGCGCGCACGGCCCGGCCGAGCGCCGTGAGCCGGGGCTCGCCGGACGACACGTCGAAGGCGCCCGGCTCATAGAAGCCTTCGGCGCGCGTCAGCAGGCTGTTCCAGTCGAACGCGCCCAGCAGCGACCAGACGGTCAGCGCCTCCACCTCGACGCCCTCGTCGCGCGCCGCCCTGGCGGCGGCCCAGGTGTCGGCGAGCCAGCGGATCTGCTGATCGGCGGTGCAGCCGAGGTGACACTCCGTGATGGCGATGCGGGTTCCGTAGCGCCGCCAGAGGGTGCGCAGATGCTGCAGCCAGCCGCGCTCCACGCCGTCCACCACGCGAACCGCCTCGACGTCGGCATAGGCGATCTGGCCGTTGCCGCCGTGGGTGTGGGGCGGATAGAGCTCCAGCCGCGGATCGAGGAAGCGATCGCTGGTGGCGTAGTGGTTTAGGCCGATGACGTCCGCCGAGCAGGGGGCGGCGGCGATGTCCGCCAGGCGCTCGGCCAGGCCGAAATCGGCGACGCGGGCGTGCAGCGGATGATCCGGGGTGACCCGGCCGGCCAGAAGGTCCCAGGTCATCAGCCGGCGCTGGTTCTCGTGCTCGGCCTGCTCGGCGCATGCGCCCACGCCCCAGGTGTGGCCGAAGTCCTCGGTCTGGATCAGGCGGGCGTCGGGCCGCACCGCGCGGATGGCGCGCATGGACAGGCGCACCGCGTCGATCTGATTGAGCAGGGCGCGCCAGAAGTCGCCCTCGTCGCGGGCGTGCGGATGCCAGTGGCCGTAGAGGCAGCTGAACCGGGCGGTGGTCAGCGGCTCGTTCACCGGCGTCCAGTCGCGCACCCAGGAATAGCGCCGCGCCGCCGCCCCGGCGTAGGCCGCCAGGTCCGTCGCGAAATCAGGGTCGAGAAGGTCCGTCCAGGCGGGGCCGGAGCCGTGGTGGATCAGCCCCACGATCGGCTGCAGACCGAGCGCGCGCATGCGCTCCAGCCGCGCGTCCGGCCAGCTCCAGTCCCGCAGGCCCGGTTCGAGCTCGGTGCGCTCCCAGAGGACCGGATAGCGCAGGGCCTTCAGGCCCAGCCCGGCGAAACGGTCGAGATCGTCCAGGCGCTCCTCATGGCCGGACAGGCGCGTCTGGTCGCGCCAGACGTCGCCGGTTCGGCTGACGGTGCACTCGTGACCGCCCCAGAGCTCGAGGGGCGCGGTCAC
>JBKBUS010000242.1:0-3770 GCA_046290035.1 Brevundimonas sp. | reverse complement strand
TTCCCGTACCAGTCGTTCGCCGTCTGGATCATGACCCAGATGAAGCGCTGGGGTCAGGTGCAGGGCGACATCAACTACGACGAGATCGCCTCCCAGGTGTTCCTCGCCACCGACACCTCCAAGATGATGGAAGAGCTCGGGATGACGCCGCCGAAGGAGACGACGAAGACCTTCGTGGTCATGGGCAAGACCTTCGACCCGGCCGGCATGGTCGACTACCTCGCCAACCTGGTGGCCAAGTTCCCGATCGTGTCGATCGAGGACGGCTGCGCCGAGGACGACTTCGACGGCTGGAAGGCCTTGACCGAGCGCCTAGGCGATCGGGTGCAGCTGGTGGGCGACGATCTGTTCGTGACCAATCCAGCGCGTCTGGCGGCGGGCATCGGCGAGGGTCTCGCCAACTCGATCCTGATCAAGGTCAATCAGATCGGCACGCTTTCTGAGACCCTGGACGCGGTCGATATGGCCCACCGCGCCGGCTACACCGCCGTGATGAGCCACCGGTCGGGAGAGACCGAGGACGCGACGATCGCGGACTTGGCGGTGGCCACCAACTGCGGGCAGATCAAGACCGGCTCGCTGGCGCGCTCGGACCGGACGGCCAAATACAACCAGCTGCTGCGCATCGAGGAGATGCTGGGCGAGCAGGGCGCTTACTACGGCGACGGCATGCTGCTCAGCCGCTAAGGCTAGGGTCGTGGCGCCGTGCCTCGAAACTTAAGGCCAAGCTACGGTTCGTTAGGCATTTTCGCTGAGATTTCGGCAACTGTGGTTGCGCTCAGAAGGAGCGACAGCGTGTCCGAACGGATGAAGCCGTACCTTCCGTCAGCGTTTCTGGCGTTTCTGGTCCTGTATCTCGGCGTACAAGCCCTGACCGGGGAGCGCGGCCTGCTGAGCGGGCCCGAGCGCGACCGCCTGCTGGCCCAGCGGGAAGCCCAGCTCGCGCAGCTCACCTCGGCGCGGGCCGAGTTGGAGACCCGGGTGCGGTACCTGCGGTCGGATCATCTCTCGCGCGACCTGTTGGAGGAGCGCGCCCGCGTCGTGCTGGGGGTGGTCGATCCTCGCGATGTGATCGTCCGCGTCTCGACCCCCGCGCCCGCGACGCCGCGCCGCCCTGAACTTTCGTAACAGCCGAACCGGCCTCCTTTGCCTTATCGGAACGAAGGCTGCTAAAGCCGCTTTCCGTAACGATAAGAGGCCCCGCCTTTCGGGGCTCAGCCGGGAGATGCCGGATGGCGAGAGCCGCCGCCCAGAAGACCTCGAAGTCGTCTGACAAGAAGCTGCCCAACCGCACGGCGTCCAAGGACGAGCTGCTGCGCTACTACCGCGAGATGGTCCTGATCCGCCGCTTCGAGGAGCGGGCCGGCCAGCTCTACGGCATGGGCCTGATCGGCGGCTTCTGCCACCTGTACATCGGCCAGGAGGCCGTGGCGGTGGGCGTGCAGGCCAGCCAGCAGAAGGGCGACAGCGTCATCACCGGCTACCGTGACCACGGCCACATGCTGGCCGCCGGCATGGATCCGAAGGCTGTGATGGCCGAGCTGACCGGACGCTCCGGCGGCTCGTCGCGCGGCAAGGGCGGGTCGATGCACATGTTCGACGTCCCGACCGGCTTCTATGGCGGTCACGGCATCGTCGGCGCTCAGGTGGCGCTGGGCACCGGTCTGGCCTTCGCCTCCAAGTACCGCGATGACGGCTCGGTCGCCTTCATCTATTTCGGCGACGGCGCGGCCAACCAGGGCCAGGTCTACGAGAGCTTCAACATGGCCCAGCTGTGGAAGCTGCCGGCCATCTACATCATCGAGAACAACCAGTACGCCATGGGGACCTCCATCGAGCGCTCCTCCTCGACGACGGACCTCAGCCAGCGCGGCGCCAGCTTCGGCATCCCCGGGGAACAGGTTGACGGCATGGACGTGCTGGCGGTCAAGGACGCTACCGAGCGCGCCGTGAAGCGGGCCCGCGAGGGCGGCGGCCCCTTCATCCTGGAGGTGAAGACCTACCGCTATCGCGGCCATTCCATGAGCGATCCGGCGAAGTACCGCACCAAGGAAGAGGTCGACGAGGTCAAGAAGACCCGCGACCCGATCGATCACGTGAAGGCGCTGCTGGCCGACGCCGGCGCGGCCGAGGACGAGATCAAGGCGATCGACGGCGAGATCAAGGCGATCGTCGCCGAGGCCGTCCAGTTCGCCCAGGAAAGCCCGG
This sequence comes from Brevundimonas sp., assembly GCA_046290035.1. GTDB lineage: Bacteria > Pseudomonadota > Alphaproteobacteria > Caulobacterales > Caulobacteraceae > Brevundimonas. The sequence continues at coordinate 1,562 of JBKBUS010000242.1, read as the reverse complement.
AGCCGGATCCGTCCGAGCTCTATACCGACGTCTACGTGGAGGCCTGATCGTGACCGACATCCTGATGCCGGCGCTGTCGCCCACGATGGAAGAGGGCACGCTGTCGAAGTGGCACGTGAAGGTCGGCGACACCGTCTCGGCCGGCGACGTGATCGCAGAGATCGAGACCGACAAGGCCACCATGGAGGTCGAGGCCGTCGACGAGGGCGAGATCGCCGAGATCCTCGTGGCGGAAGGCTCAGAGGGCGTGAAGGTCAACGCCGTGATCGCCCGCCTGAAGGGCGAGGGCGGGGTCGCCAGCCCGGCACGGAACGCCGCCTCGGTGGAGGCACCTGTCGCAAAGCCCGAGGCCGCCGAGTCCGAGTCCGGCGACCCGGAAAAGGCTCCCCCGCAAACATCGTCCCCCAAGGTCGAGCTGAGGGATCCCGAGCTCCCGGCCGACGCCAAGCTGGTCAAGACGACCGTGCGGGATGCGCTGCGCGACGCCATGGCCGAGGAGATGCGGCGCGACGAGACCGTGTTCCTGATGGGCGAGGAGGTCGCGCAGTACCAGGGCGCCTACAAGGTCAGCCGCGAGCTGCTGCAGGAGTTCGGCGACCGCCGCGTGGTCGACACCCCGATCACCGAGTACGGCTTCGCCGGCCTGGGGGTCGGAGCGGCGATGGCCGGCCTGAAGCCGATCGTCGAGTTCATGACCTTCAACTTCGCCATGCAGGCGATCGACCACATCATCAACTCCGCCGCCAAGACGCTCTACATGTCGGGCGGCCAGATCCGGGCGCCGATCGTGTTCCGCGGCCCGAACGGCGCGGCCAGCCGCGTCGCGGCCCAGCACAGCCAGGACTACTCGTCCTGGTACGCTCATGTGCCGGGGCTGAAGGTCATCGCGCCCTATGACGCGGCGGACGCCAAGGGGCTCTTGAAGGCCGCGATCCGCGACCCGAACCCCGTCGTCTTCCTCGAGCACGAGATGATGTACGGGCTGGAGTTCGACGTGCCCGACGTGGAGGACTACGTCCTGCCGATCGGCAAGGCCAAGGTCCGACGCGCGGGGACCGACGTCACCATCACGGCCCACAGCCGCATGGTCGGCTTCGCGCTCCAGGCCGCCGAGGAGCTGGCCAAGGAGGGCATCGAGGCCGAGGTGATCGACCTGCGGACCCTGCGTCCGCTGGACACCGACACCATCATCGAGAGCGTGAAGAAGACCAATCGTCTGGTCTCGGCCGAAGAAGGCTGGGGGCCGATGGGCGTCGGCGCCGAGGTGATCGCGCGCGTGATCGAGCACGCTTTCGACTGGCTGGACGCCCAGCCGCTGCGCGTCCACCAGGAGGATGTGCCGCTGCCTTACGCCGCCAACCTGGAGGCTCTGTCGCTGCCGGGCACGGACAAGATCGTGAAGGCGGTGAAGACCGTCCTCAACAAGGCCTGAGGGGAACCGGCATGACCGACATCCTGATGCCCGCCCTGTCGCCCACGATGGAGGAGGGCGTGCTGGCCAAATGGCACGTCAAGGTCGGCGACACCGTCTCGGCCGGCGACGTGATCGCCGAGATCGAGAC
>JBKBUS010000241.1:0-3782 GCA_046290035.1 Brevundimonas sp. | reverse complement strand
GAACGGATCGCTCGCGAAGCCGATCAGGCTGTCGCTGTAGAGCGCGAAGCCGGCGTTGTTGAAGGACGAGACGGAGTGGAACAGCGCGTGCCACGCGGCCTCGCCGACGTCGTATCCGTATCCGAGCAGGAACCGCAGGAACAGGGCGACGAAGGTGCCCGCCTCGATGATCAGAGAGATCAATACGATGCGTCGCACCAGGCCGCGCACGTCATCGAGGCCGAGCGACTTCGCCGCGAGGATGATCTGTCTGGTCATGTCGATGTCCGCCCGGCTCGGCGTCGGGTCGCCGGACGGGTGGTTGTGCACGATGATCAGGTTCTTGGCCGAAACCTCCAGCGCGCGGCGCACCACCTCGCGCGGATAGACCGGCGCGTGATCCACCGTGCCCCGGTTCTGCACCTCGTCGAGCAGCAACTGGTTCCGGTTGTCCAGGAACAGCACCCGGAACTGCTCGCGCGGCTCATGCTGCAGCGTCAGGCGCACATAGGCGAGCAGCGAGGTCCAGGACGAGATCACCGTGCGCCGGTTCGCCTCCTCCTTGGCCACCCGGCGCGCCACCTCGTGCAGCGCCGCGAGGTCCAGCGCCGTCTCGGCCCCGACGCCCTTGGTCCGACCGCGCGAGTCGGCCGCCTTGACCGTGGTCAGGTCCTCGACCGACGCCGCAAGAACCGCCGCAAGCGACCCGAACCTGTCGAGCAGGGCCTTGGCGATCGGTTTCACGTCGCCCTGCGGCTGGCTGCGGAACAGGAACAGCTCCAGCAGTTCATAGTCCGGCAGGTGGTGGATCCCAGCGCCGCGCGCCCGTTCGCGCAGCCGCTCGCGGTGGCCCACATGATGCGGCTTCGGCGTCGCACGACGCGGCGCGTCCCCAGCGATGTCTTCGTCCATGCGCCCTCCGCCGATGCAACGCTAGCGCGTGCCGGCGACGGCGACCAGCGGGGACCTCAGTTCGGGCGGAACAGGCCGGCCGGGCTGGCGGTGAAGACCTCCACCCCGTCTTCGGTGACGCCCACCGTGTGCTCGCACTGGGCCGACAGGGACTTGTCGCGGGTGACCGCCGTCCAGCCGTCGGACAGCACCTTCACTTGGGGTTTGCCCAGGTTCACCATCGGCTCGACGGTGAAGAACATGCCGGGCTTCAGCACCGCGCCCTCGCCCTTCCTGCCGAAGTGCAGGACGTTGGGGCTGTCGTGGAACACACGGCCGATGCCGTGGCCGCAGAAGTCGCGCACCACGCTCATGCGGTGGGACTCCACGAACTTCTGGATGGCGAAGCCGATGTCGCCGAAGGTGTTCCCCGGCTTGACCTGCTTCAGGCCCAGCTCCAGCGCCTCGTAGGTGACGTCGATCAGCTTCCGGGCGCGGGTGTTGATCTCGCCCACGGCGTACATGCGGCTGGAGTCGCCGTGCCAGCCGTCGACGATCACCGTGTGGTCGATGTTGACGATGTCGCCGTCCTTCAGCACCCGGTCGCCGGGAATGCCGTGACAGACCACGTGGTTGATCGAGGTGCAGACGGTCTTCTCGTAGCCCTTGTAGCCCAGGCAGGCCGGCAGACCGCCGTTGTCGAGGGTGAACTCGCGGATCAGGTCGTCGATCTCGCCGGTCGTCACGCCCGGCTTCACATGGGCGGCGATCATGTCGAGCGCCTCGGCCACCAGGCGGCCGGCGCGGCGCATGCCTTCGAAATCCTCCGGCGTATGCACGCGGATGGCGGAGGAACGCACCGGGGCGTCGGTCTCAAGGTCCTGGGGTTCGTACATCAGAGACTTTCAGGCGCGTGGCGCGACCACGGCAGGCGGCGATCCAGTCGGATCTGTTCGGGGCTCACATGGCAAGCATAGCACAGAACCTCAACCCCCGCCCCGGCGGCGGCCCGCAGCGCCGAGCCATAGGCGGGGTCGAGATCGTCGGCGGTGGTGAAGACCTCGCCGTCCATGCGCTGGACCACGAACAGCATCACCGCCCGTCCGCCCGCCGCGACCACCCGCTCCAGCGCCTTCAGGTGCTTGACCCCGCGCGTGGTGCGGCAGTCGGGAAACTCGATCAGCCCCCGCCGGCGCAGGAAGTGGACGTTCTTGATCTCCACATAGGCGGGCGGGCGCGACGGGCCGGTGAGCAGCAGGTCGATCCGGCTGTCCAAGTCATAGCGCACCTCGCGCCGCATCTCGGCATAGCCGTTCAACTCCGGGACCCGGCCCTCGGCGACGCCGGCCTCGGCGATCCGGTTAGGGTTCATGGTGTTGACCCCGACCAGGCCGCCGTCCGCTTCGATCAGCTCAAGCGTCAGCGGCAGCTTGCGCTTCGGGTCCGGCGACGCCGACAGCCAGACCGGCGAACCCGGCGCGGTCAGCCCCAGCATGGCGCCGGGATTCGGCACATGGACTGTCGTCTCCGTCCCGTCCTCCAGCACGACGTCGGCCAGGAACCGCTTATAGCGCCGCATCAGGGTGGCGCGGCGAAGAGGCGTCTTGAAGATCATCCGGCCCCCTCTAGCGTGGTCGCATGAGCGAAGCATCCCCGACCGCCGCGGTCCTGATCATCGGCGACGAAATCCTGTCGGGGCGCACGGCCGACACCAATCTGAACACCATCGCCCGCTTCCTGTCGGCGCTGGGGATCGACCTGATGGAGGCGCGTACCGTCGGCGACAGGCCGGGCCAGATCGTGGAGGCGCTGAACGCGCTCCGATCGGCGCACGACTATGTCTTCACCACCGGCGGCATCGGGCCGACCCACGACGACATCACCGCCGACTGCGTGGCCGAAGCCTTCGGCGTCGCCCTGCCTGAACACCCCGCGGCCCTGGCCATTCTGGAGCGACGCTACGGGGATCAGCTCAACGCGGCGCGCCGCCGCATGGCGCGCATCCCCGAGGGCGGATCGCTGATCGCCAATCCCGTGACCGACGCGCCGGGCTTTCAGGTCGGCAACGTCTTCGTCATGGCGGGCGTGCCCAAGATCATGCAGGCGATGCTGGAGGACGTGGCGCCCCGTCTTCGCACCGGGGCGGTGGTGCACGCCCGCACGCTGAAGGTCACGGGCGTGGGCGAAGGAGACGTGGCCGCGCCGCTGGCGGGCCTGGCCGAGCGACACCGCGACCTCAGCTTCGGCAGCTACCCTTTCGGTCACGGCACGGTGGGCGAGATGGGCACGAATCTGGTCATCCGGGGTCGCGACCTGGAGGCGGTCGAGGCCGCCGCGCGCGCGCTCATGACCCTGCTCGACGAACGCGGGATCAAGGTCACGCCTGCGTGAGATGAGCGAAAAACCACGTTCGATCTGAAACTTGGCCTTGCGGAATGAGTTGCTGGCGTGGCTTCACGCCGGCCCCGCGCCGCTCCCCCGGCGCTCGCAAGAGGTAGTTTGCATTGACCACGTCCCGTCCGGCGCGCGCGACCGCGCTCGCCTGCCTGTTCGCCACAACCGCCGCCGGCGCCGCCGAGGCCAGTTCGTTCTATCTGCAGGAGCAGTCGGCGAAGGGCGCCGGGCGCGCCTTCTCCGGCGAGGTCGCCGACTGCGGCCTGTCCTCGCTGTGGTGGAACCCGGCCTCGATCGCCTGCTCGCGCCGCGAGGTGTATCTGGGTCTGCACGGGATCCTGCTCGACTCCCACGTGGAGGATCGCGGCTCGACCCTGACCCGTCCGCTCGCGCCGGGCGGCGTGACGACCCCTGTCGGCGGCCAGCCCGTGGCCATCGATCCGGTCCAGGGCGGCGTCGTGCCGAACGCGGCGGTCGCCATCCCGCTGAACGACCGCTTCGTCCTTGGTCTGTCGGCG
>JBKBUS010000240.1:0-3792 GCA_046290035.1 Brevundimonas sp. | reverse complement strand
GTCTGAAGTTCTCCGACCTGCTGACCATGGCCGACCGGCTGCAGCTCTATAAGTACGTCATCCACAACGTGGCGGCCGCCTACGGCAAGTCGGCGACCTTCATGGCCAAGCCGATGTTCGCCGACAACGGCTCGGGCATGCACGTGCACCAGTCGATCTGGAAGGACGGCAAGCCCCTGTTCGCCGGCGACAAGTACGCGGGCCTGTCGGACACCTGCCTCTGGTACATCGGCGGCATCATCAAACACGCCAAGGCGATCAACGCCTTCTCCAACTCCACGACCAACAGCTACAAGCGCCTGGTGCCCGGCTACGAAGCCCCGGTGAAGCTGGCCTATTCGTCGCGCAACCGTTCGGCCTCCATTCGGATCCCGTGGGTCCACAGCCCGAAGGCCAAGCGCATCGAGGCGCGCTTCCCCGATCCGATGGGCAATCCCTATCTCACCTTCGTGGCCCTGCTGATGGCGGGCCTGGACGGCATCGAGAACCGCATCGATCCGGGCGCGGCGGCCGACAAGAACCTCTACGACCTGCCGCCCGAAGAACGCGGCAACATCCCCGAGGTCTGCGGCAGCCTGCGCGAGGCGCTCGAGAACCTCGACAAGGATCGGGCCTTCCTCAAGAAGGGCGGCGTCATGGATGACGACTTCATCGACAGCTACATCGAGCTGAAGATGGAGGAGGTCGCCCGGCTGCAGCTGCATCCGCACCCGGTCGAGTTCGACATGTACTACAGCTGCTGATCACCGCGATCAGCGAGCTTCACGGAAGGCCCCGCCGCACGGCGGGGCCTTTTCGTTTCACATCACCGTCGGCGACGGGGCCCCGGCTGAGGCCCCGCCATCCCGGACCTTCTGGGACAGGCCGTCGGCCGCCTTGCGGCTGACCTCCGCGCCGAGCGCCAGGCCCTTGTCGGCGGCTCCGCCCAGGACCTCTTCCTCCTTGCGGCTGAGCGGCAGGGCCGCGCCCACCACGGCGCCCAGGGCCACGGCGATGGCGGCCGTGGCGATCGGGTTGGTTTCGTGCAGCTGCTTCGCCGAGCCGGCGGCGGCGGTCGCTCCGTCGCGCCCCGCCCGGACGGCCGAGCCGACGCCCTTTCCGCCCTTCTGTATCCCGTGCTTGGCCGAGCCCGCCATCTGCTTGAACCTGTCGCGGGCCGAGGCGCCCTTGTGCTTCACCGAAGCGGCGGCGGCGGACACGCGCGACCCGAAGCTCTCGCGCGGCTCGCTGTCGTCATAGGTCAGCCCCAGCGCGGCGGCGCGGCTCTGCTCCAGTCTCGCGGCGTAGGCGTCGTCCGTCTCGTCGGTCAGCCGGACGCAGGCCCACTCCGCCTCCTGCAGGCGATCATGCGCGGCCCAGGCCTCATAGTCCTCCGGCTCCAGCGTCGCCGAGGTCCAAGGGTCGGGGGCGGGCGTGTGCGCGACTGAACCGCTCGCGGCGGTCCCGCTCTGGGCGGCCTTGCGGTCGCTCATGATCAGCCAGGCCAGGCCGACCCCGGTCAGCAGCGCCGGCATGGGGTTGTCGCGGAGCTGGCGGGTCAGATCGGACGCGAACGCCTTTGGCCCGGTGTCGAAGTAGCTCATGGCCTCGTCGAGCAACCGCCCGGGCGACATCTTCTGCTCGATGGCGCCCAGCGTCTCGCGCAGGTGCGCACGGTCCTGCTCGAGGGTCTCCTCGATACGGTCGGCGGCGGCGTCGCTCATCGGGCCTGCTCCTTCATCAGTCGGGCGTCTTGCTTCAGGTTCTCGGCGGTCCGCGTCGGCGCCAGCGCCTCGGCCTTCAGCGCCGACTTGGCCCGGCTCAGCAGAACCGCGCCGATCACTGCGCCGAGCGCGGCGGCGATCAGGGCTCCGACCCACAGCGGCGTCACGTCGTACTCATCCAGCGCGAAGGCCAGCGAGAACAACAGCAGCGTGATCGCGGGGATCAGCACGACCGCGCCCAGAAGCCCGGACACCGCCCCGCCGACGGCCTTATGAAGGCTGTCCTTGATCTCGGTCTGGGCCAGCCGCGCCTCGTTGCGCACGATGGCGGCCACGTCGCCGGCCGCATCCTGAAGCAGCGAGCCGATGGGCTTGTCTTGAACCGCCATCAGATTTCACCCGCCTGAGGATAGCCGAGCGCGTCGTCCGCGGCGGCGAACGATCGCCCCTCGTCGAAGCCTGTCGTGTCTGCTGGGGGTTCGGCCTGCCGCGTGGTCGCCGGCGAAGGCGCGGCGTGGGCGGCGGCCGTCTTGGCCACGCGGGCCGCCAGGAAGCCGATCGCCACGCCCCCCGCCAGGAAGGCGGCCGGATTCTGTCGCGCGAAGGTCTGCAGGTCCCGCGCGAAGTCGTCCATTCGTCCCGTTCGCAGATAGCCGGAGACGCGCTCGACGCCGTCGGCCCCCTGCCTCAGCGCCTGGGCGGCCCAGGTCTGCTCCTCGCCCAGGTTCTCCCCGGCCTGGCGCAGCTGGGCGGCGACCTGCTGCAGCGAATCGCCCGCCGTGGTGGTGGCCGCGTCGACCTTCTCCGCGCCGCGATCATGAATCGTCTGGCCGGCGTCCTTCAGGGCGGATTGCGCCGTGGCGCCCGCGTCGTGGACGGCGGCGCGGATCTCCTGCGCCGGGTCGGCCGGCTGTGGCCGATCTCCGGAGGGAGTCGGAGGTGTCTCGGTGATCATGGAATGGCCTCTGTCGGTTCGGCGAGCCAACCGGCAGGGGGACGGCTTGTTCCTCACGGACCGGCGCTCGGCGCAGGAAGCACGGTTCGGGCGTCCGCCTCAGGCCGCGGCCTGAGCCGCCTCATCCTCGCGGCGGCGCCGCATCTCGATCAGCCGGACGCACCAGATCGAGACCTCGTAGAGCAGCACCAGCGGGATCGCGAGCATCAGCTGGCTGATCGGGTCCGGCGGCGTGACGATGGCGGCGACCACCACCACGGCCACGATCGCATAGCGTCGGCCCTCCGCCATGACCCGCGACGAGATGATTCCGGCCAGCCCCAGCAGGGTCATGACGACAGGCAGCTGGAAGCAAAGGCCGAACGCGAGCAGCAGCGCCGTCACCAGGTTCAGATAGTCCGACACGCGCGGCAGAAGCTCGGCCGAAACGCCGCCGCCCACGATCTGCTGGCTCAGCGAGAACCACATGACGAACGGCAGCATGACGAAATAGACCAGCGCCGCTCCCAGCATGAAAAGCAGCGGCGAGGTGATCAGGAAGGGCAGGAATGCGCCCCGCTCGTTGCGATAAAGCCCCGGGGCGACGAACCGGTACAGCTGCCAGGCCAGCACCGGGAAGGCCACGAAGACGGCCCCGAAGCCCGCCAGCTTCATCTTGGTGAAGAGGATCTCGAGCGGCGCGGTGTAGATCAGGTTCACCGTCTGGCCGTCGACGGCGGGAATGGCCCGCAGGCCCGCCGTGGCCAGGATCAGATCCAGCGGGGATACGGCCGAATGCCCGCCGCCCGCCGCCTGGTGGAAGGCCGCCGCCGCCGCGAACGGCTTCACCAGGAAGATGTAGATCGGCTCCGAGAAGGCGAAGCAGCCGATGAAGCCGATGACGAAGGCGACGACGCAGACGATCAGCCGGCCGCGCAGCTCGATCAGGTGATCCATGAGCGGCGCGCGCGACGCCTCGATCTCGGCCTCGTCCCGTTCGGTGCGGCTCATGACTTGGCCGGGCTCCTGCGCGGCTTGGCGGCGGTCTTCGCGGACGCCTTGGATTTGGCCTCGCCCGTGCGAGCGCGTCGCGCGGGCTTCGCCGGCGCCGGGGCGGGCTCCGGCTCGGCCGCGGTCCCGGCCGGCGGCTGCGGC
>JBKBUS010000239.1:0-3802 GCA_046290035.1 Brevundimonas sp. | reverse complement strand
GACGCGGGCCCCGAGCGCCCGGTCCTGGCGGCGGCGATCACGCGCGAGGGCCGGCTCACGGGGGTGGAGCTGACCTATCTGCGGGCGGACGGGCGGCGCGCCACGGACCTGCGGCTGCCGCGCAAGACCATCGGCGTCCTGCCCCCCGGCTGCGTCGTCGTCCTGGGTCCGCCCTCGGAGCGGCTGGTCGTCGGCGAAGGCGTCTTCACCGTGCTGTCGGCGATGACCCGCTTCGTCCGTTCCGGCCAGGCGACGCTGGCGGCTCACAACTTGGCCCGATGGCGCCCTCCGCCCGAGGTGCGGGACGTCGTGATCGCCGCCGACCCGGGTCGGGTCGGCGAACGCGCCGCCGCCGACCTCGCCGCGCGTCTGGCCAAGGCCGGCCTTCTCGTCCGGATCGCTCTGCCCGATCCCGGTCATGAGGACTGGAACGCCCAGGCCATGGCGGCCGTCCGCCTCCGCCCCTGACCGGGTCGGGACCGGAGGCGGGAGGAAGGGAGGCGAGGGGCGCCGGCGGCGGAGGGATGGTCCCGAAGCGCCGGCGGGAGATCCCCCAATGACAACCTCCATCCTCACCCCCGACGCCCGCATCCGCTCTGTCGTCCGCCTCGGCGACCTCGGCGTGGCGCGGGAGAATCTGCGGCACGACCAGCCGGCCGACGACGAGATCGCCGCCCTCGCCGCCTCGATCCGGGCCGCCGGCCTGCTGCTGCCGCTGACCGTCCGGCCGGGCCGCGGCCGAAAGGAGCGCGCGTGGATGGCGCTCGACGGTCGTCGCCGCCTGCTGGCGCTTCAGATCCTGCTTGAAGCCGGCGAGGTCGAAGACGACTTCCCCGTCGACGTCTTCGAAGAGCATGACGCGGCGCGTCAGGCCGCCGCCAGCGTCCTGACCAACACCGCCGCCCCCGTCCATGTGGCCGACGTCATCGTCGCCATCGGCCGCATGCTCAAGGCGAAGCTGACCACGGACGTGATCGCGGGCGCGCTCGGCCAGGACGAGGTCGACGTGCGCCGTCTGGCGGCCCTGTCCGCCCTGCCCGACGTGGCCATCGAGGCGCTGCGCGACGGCTGGATCTCGCTCCGCCAGGCCCGGCTTCTGGCCCGGCTCGGCGACCCGGAGCTGCAGGTCGAACTGGCGCAGCAGGCGCTCGACGGCCATGGCTTCCAGGAGTGGCGGGCGACCGAACGCCTGGGCGGCGGGGCCGTCACTCCGGCGGATCGACGCTGCACCCTCGTCGACCCGGATCGCTACGTCGAAGCCGGCGGCCGGATCGAGGCCGATCTGTTCGGCGAACTGCCTCAGAGGTTGCTGGATCCGGCCATCCTGAGCGCCGTCTGGGAGCAGCGCGCCGCCGAGCTGGCGACGCGTTTGGGTCTCGAGGCGGTGACGGTGCGGGTCGCCGCCGACGACTGCGGCGCGACGCCGGAGGGCCTTGAGGCCTTCCATGAAAGCCGGGGCTGGGAGCTGGACGGAGAAGTGCGTCAAGCCTGGCTCGACGCCCGTGAGGCCTGCTACACGGCCGCCGCCGGTCTCGCGGGCGTCAATCTCGCCACGCCGGACGGCGGCGAAGCCCTGCTGGCCTCTCTGCGTGCCCGCATCGCGCGGGACGCGGCGTCCGAGCCGCGGCGCGAGATCTCGGAGGTCCTACTCACCCCGGAAAAGGGGACCGGCTTCGCCGTCACGTGTTTCGGGCCGCCGGAGGTCGTGGTTCCCGCCCAGAGCGCGACCGAGACCGATCCGGATGACGTTGCGGGCGCGTCGGCCTCAGTCTCGACCGCCGAATCGCCTCCGCCGGCCAATGTGGTGGCCTTCCCGCCGCCCGAGCCCGAGGGCGGACTGGCGCAGAGCCGGGCCGACACGGAGGTGGCGACCCAGGGTCTCGCGCGGGCGCTGGCCGATCATCCGGACGCGGCGCTGATCGCTCTGACGGCCCGGCTGTTCGACTCCGTCGCGATCCGAGGACGCCACGAGGGCCTGCGCGGCGCCCTGGCGGTGCGGTCGGATCAGCGGGCGCGGTTGGATGGCCGGTGCATCGACGTGCTCGAGGGCGATGTTCGGCGCCGTCTGGCCGAACATCGGGAGGCCTTTGAGACCTCCGGGCGGTCGGCCATCTCCTGGGTCGCCGGTCTGACCCGGGAGGAGCGGCTCGCGGTGCTGGCCCTCGTCACCGCCCTCAGTCTGGATCTGGAGGACGTCCGCACCGGTCGCATGCGTGCCCCCGCGCGAGCGGAAGCCGCCGAGATGGCGGCCCTCTGCGGGGCCGACCTGCGGCGGCACTGGACGCCGGACGTCCAGTTCCTGCGCGTCCACACCCGGTCCCAGCTGACCGCCATGATGGAGGCGATGGAGGTCGACGTCGCCAGAGTCTCGGATCTGTCCAAGCACGAGCTGGTAGATCGGGTGGCGGAGGAAGCGGCCGCGCGCGCCTGGGCGCCCGCCTCCCTCGTGTGGGGCCGCGAGACGGGCGAAATCCCGGCCGATGCGGACGCGGCGACGGCGGCGGAGGGCTGAGGAGGAAGGGAGGTCCGAAGCGGATGGGAGGCGGGGGATGGGCCTCCGGATCCCGTCCGCAGGAGACTGGAAATGCAGAGCATCGTGTTCATCGGCCGTCTGGCGGCCGACCCTCAGATCACCGAGGACTTCGGCAAGGCGGTGTTCCGCCTGCTGGAGAACCGCGGGCGGGACGCAAAAGGCGCCCCTCGGGTCGTGGGGGTCAACTGCGTCAGCTGGGGTCGCGGCCTGAACGAAAAGGTCCTGCCCCGCGTGGCGAAGGGCTGCGAGGTGGTGGCGATCGGAGCCTTCGTCGACACTGAATACGAGGCCCAGGACGGCACCCCGCGCGCCGCCAAGGAACTCGTGGTGGCCCGCCTCACCGTCCTCGACTGGGCCGCCGATCCCGACGCGGCTGAACTGCCTTCTTCGGCCGCCGCCTGAACCCTCGAACAAGGAGACTTCCCATGCAATCGATGATCATCGACGGCTATCTCGCGGCCGACCCCGTCCTGCTGTCCGCGCAGAGCGACGGCCGAAAGCGGGCCAGCTTTCGGCTTCTGGAGACCACGCGGTTCCGCCGCCGCGACGGCCAGCCGGGCGAGCGCACGACCGCCTTTAACTGCATCTGCTTCAATGCGGTGACAGCCGAGAAGTACATCGGCCTCTATGCGAAGAAGGGGGTGCGGGTGGTGGTCCAGGGTCATGTCGAGAACGACAGCTGGACCGGCAAGGACGGCGTGGAGCACTATGACCTGCGCCTCGTCGTCAGCGATCTTCGCGTCAAGAACCGACGCGACTTAGCAGCGACGTCCGACGCCCCGTCAGAGTCGGCGGAGACCGATTCGCCGCTCGACGACGACATTCCCTTCTAAGGGTCGCAATCGGGACATTTGACCGCCCTCCGGCTCGTTCGGGGGGCGGTCTTGCCTTGGGCCTTCGGCCCCAAGGACTGAGGGGTCGGCGGGGCGTCCGACGTCGGACCCGGCGCGGCGGCGCCGGACGGCGTGACCGCCGGCGGCGGTCACCTCCCCCCACACAACGCCCGCCGAACCTGTCACGTCACCCAGGACGTCAACGGCGGCGCCGTTCCCCACCGCGGCCGCTCAGCGTCCGCTCCGGTGACCTCCCGGGGCCCGACGTGCCGGGACCTGAGGTCGTTGCGCATGGGGCGTGACGATTTTCAGTTCTGGAGCGTCCGATGACCTTCTCCCTTCATGCCTTTTCTTCGACCGACACCGCCTTCGACATCCGCACCTCGGCCCTGGAGGACGCGCGTCCGCACCCGACGGAAGCGGCCCTGATCCAGCT
>JBKBUS010000238.1:0-3805 GCA_046290035.1 Brevundimonas sp. | reverse complement strand
TCTGGGTTGGGGCGGTGGTTCCGGCGGGCGCCCGTGCGCGCGCATGGCGCGAGTGGGTCGGGGCCACCGCCCCCGTCTACGCCGCCGCGCGGCGGCCGGCCCTTCCGGAGAAGGTCGCCGCCAGCGTAACCTTGGTGTTGATCGCCGCCATCGTCCTGTTTTTGCTGTTGTTTGACTGGAACATGCTGCGCGGGCCGATCGGCCGCTGGGCGTCGGCGGAATATGACCGGGAGATCCGGCTCAACGGCGACCTCGACGTCAACCTGTTCAGCTGGACTCCCTCGGCGCATGTGCGCGGCCTGCGCATCGGCGGCCCCGACTGGGCGCTGGAGCAGGACACGCTGACGGTCGAGGACCTGCGCGCGTCGGTGCGGCTGGGTCCGCTGCTGGCCGGGCGGCTCGAAATGCCGATGGTCTCAGTCACCCGGCCGCGGGCGGTGTTGATCTCGACCGCCGATGGACGGCAGAGCTGGCGTCTGGACCCGGACGCGCCCGACACCGGCCAGGGTCTGAAACTGCCGCCGATCAACCGGCTGCTGATCCAGGACGGCCAGATCACGCTCGATGAGCAGGGCCGCAACATCAAGCTGGAGGCGGCGATCAACGCCCGGGAAGGTTCGGACGAACAGGCGGGCTTCCACCTCGACGGCAAGGGCACGGTCAACGGGACGCCCCTGACGGTGACCGTCCGGGGCGGACCCTTCATCAACATCCGGCGCAACCGGCCCTACGAGTTCCACGGCGAGATCGCGGGCGTGGGCACGCGGCTGGTCGCGGACGGCTCGATCACACGGCCCTTCGACTTCGGTCACTTCAACGCCACCCTGCGCCTGCAGGGGCGGGATCTGGCCGACATCTACCTGCTGACCGGCATCACCACGCCCAACACGCCGCCCTATCGCCTCGCGGGCAAGCTGACGCGCGAAGATTCCAAATTCACCTTCGCGGACTTCAGCGGCCGCGTCGGCTCTTCCGACCTGTCGGGCGACGTGGTGATCGACCGGGTAGACGACCGGCTGCGCGTCGACGCCGAATTGGGATCCCGCCTGCTCGACATCGACGACCTGATGGCGGTGCTGGGCGCCGAGCCCCGGGTCACCTCCGGCGGCGACACCGTCGCCACTTCGGGCGCACCGGGCCGGTTGCTGCCGGACGCGCCGCTGAACGTCGAGCGGCTCCGGGTCATGGACGGAACGCTGCGCTACAGGGCGGCGCGGGTGAAGCGCAACGATCTCGATGTGCGCGAGGTCGACATCGGCGCGGACCTGAAGACCGGCATTCTCAATCTCGATCCGGTGGCCTTCGCCTTCAACCGCGGCGAGCTGCGCGGGACGGCGAAGATCAATGCGACCCGCGACACCCCCTACAGCGCCGTCGACTTCCGCCTGCGCGGCTATCCGCTGGAGTCGATCATCCCCGCCCGCAACGGCTTGCCGACCGTTACCGGGCAGGCTCTGGGCCGGGCCCGGCTGGAAGGGTCCGGGGCGTCGATTCACGACTTCGCCGCCGGATCGAAGGGGACCATCAGCCTGGTCGTGCCCCAGGGGCGGATGCGCGCCGCCTTCGCCGAGTTGATGGGGGTCCACGTCCTCGCCGGCCTGTTCAAGCTGGACGACGCGTCGACAGCCGAGATCCGCTGCGCCGTCGCCGACTTCACGGTCAGCGGCGGCACGGCCACGGCCAAGACCTTCGTCGTCGACACCACGCCCGTCCTCGCCCGGGGCAGCGGCACGATCGACCTCGGCGCCGAGACCATCAATCTGCGCATCGACGGCGAGACCAAGGAGGCGCGGCTGGTCCGGTTGTGGGCTCCCATCATCGTGCAGGGGCCGTTGTCGGGGCCGAAGGTGGATGTCGACCGTGGGGCGGTGGCGGCCCAGGTGGGCGTCGGCGCCATTCTCGGAGCCCTGGTCAATCCGTTCGCGGCCCTCGCGGCCTTCGTCGATCCGGGTCTCGCCGAAGACGCCAACTGTGGCGCGCTGATCTCTTCGGCGAGGTGACTGAGCCGAAACCGCGCTTCGTGCGTATCTTGGCGGCTGTTCGCCGGATGCGAGATTCGATGACCCGAAGAAGATTCCTGATTCCCGCCGTCGCCGCCCTGACGGCCGCCTGTTCGCCGCTGGCCGCGCTCAACGCGCTCGGCCCGCGCGATCGCGGCGCGCGTCGACTGGCGAGCGGCGTCCGCTACGGCGACGATCCGCGCCAGAGCATGGACG
Source organism: Brevundimonas sp. (assembly GCA_046290035.1). Lineage (GTDB taxonomy): Bacteria > Pseudomonadota > Alphaproteobacteria > Caulobacterales > Caulobacteraceae > Brevundimonas. Next base: position 1,589 of record JBKBUS010000238.1, on the reverse strand, counting down.
TGCTGGGCCCGACCTCGGCCCCGACCAGGCCGTGGCCGGTGCTGGTGTTCTTCTATGGCGGCGGCTGGGACTCCGGATCACGGGCCCACTACGGCTGGGCCGCTCACGCCCTGGCGGCGCGGGGCTTCGTCGTCGCCGTGCCCGACTATCGGCTGGTCCCGACCGTGCGTTTCCCCGGCTTCATCGAGGATGCGGCGGCGGCGACCGCGCGGGTGGGCGACCTGGCCCGGAGCTGGGGCGGAGATCCCGGGCGGCTCGGCGTCATCGGCCATTCGGCGGGAGCCCATCTGGCGATGATGATCGCACTCGACCGCCGCTACATGTCGGGCGCGGGCGCGCCGGGACTGATCAGGGCGGCGGCCGGGCTGGCGGGGCCGTACGACTTCCTGCCCCTCGACGTTCCGGCCTCGATCAACGCCTTCGGCCGGGCCCCGGACCTGACCCTGACACAGCCGGTCACCTTCGTGCGCCCCGACGCCCCGCCGCTGTGGCTGGGCCACGGAACCGACGACGAGGTGGTCCACGCCGAGGACACGACCATCCTGTGCGAGCGGATGACCGCGGCCGGCGGGCGTTGCGAGGCGACCCTCTACCCCGGGCTGAACCATGCCGACCTGATCGCGACCTTCTCGCCGCTGTTCCGCAAGAAGGCCCCGGTGCTGGACGACGTCAGCGGCTTCCTGCGGCGCGAACTGGCCTGACACGCTCAAGCCTCGCCATTGTCATCTTCATCCGTTATCGGAGGCCATGACAGAAACGATGACAGCACAGGCGGCCCTGGACCGCCTCGAAACCCTCTACGACGAAGCCGTGACCAACCTGCGCGAGGCGGTGCGGACCTTCCTCGCCACCGGCGAGCGGCCGGACCCCGAGGCCCGCGCGCGCGGCCTGTTCTCCTATCCCCGGCTGCGGGTCAGCTGGTTCGGCGACCGGCCCGCCAATCTGGCCAGCCGCGCCTACGCCCGCCTGTCGCGGCCCGGCGTCTACGCCACCACCATCACCCGCCCGGAGCTGTTCCGGCCCTATCTGACCGAACAGCTGGGCCTGCTCGAGGCCGACTATGGCGCCACCTTCGACGTCGGCCCGTCGGAGCAGGAGATACCCTTTCCCTATGTGATGGACGGCTCGGACGTCGCCCTCGACCGCAGCCAGACGGCCGCGGTGGCGCGCTACTTTCCGACCACCGACCTGGCCCATATCGGCGACGAGATCTCGGACGGGCTGTTCGACCTCGGCGAGGACTTCCCGCTGTCGCAGTTTGACGGCCTGCGCACCGACTTCTCCCTGGCCCGGTTGCGCCACTACACGGGCACCCCGGTGGAGGATGTGCAGAGCTACATCCTGTTCACCAACTACAACCGCTACGTCGACGAGTTCGTGCGCTGGGCCTGCGAACAGCTGGCCGATCCGGACAGCCCCTATGAGACCCTGTCCTGCGCCGGCGGGGTGATCATCACCCGCGACACGCCCAATCCCGAGCAGGCGGTGATGGATGCGGCCTGGAAGAAGCACCAGATGCCGGCCTACCACCTGACCGCCCCGGGCTGGAACGGCATCACCCTGGTCAACATCGGCGTCGGCCCGTCCAA
>JBKBUS010000237.1:0-3807 GCA_046290035.1 Brevundimonas sp. | reverse complement strand
GGCGCTGATGCGGGTCTTGCCCCTGCGCCGCGCCCGCAGGGCGCCGCCCCCGGGCGCTTTCGCTGTGGTGTTCGGGCGGGTCGAGGTCACGACCCGGAAGGGCGTGGACGTGGTCAGCCAGGACGAACAGCCGATGAAGGCCGATCCGGCCAAGATTCCCAATCTCAAGCCCGCCTTCGCTAAGGACGGCACGATCACGGCGGCCAACGCGAGCTCCATCTCCGACGGCGCCGCCGCGCTGGTCATGACGCGCGAGAGCGTGGCCAGGGCGCTGAACCTGCCCATCGTCGCCCGCGTCGCGGCCCACGCCGCCCACGCCCATGAGCCGGCGCTGTTCACCACCGCGCCCGTGCCCGCCATGCAGAAGGCGCTGAAGAAGGCCGGCTGGTCGGTCGAGGACGTCGACCTGTGGGAGGTCAACGAGGCCTTCGCCGTCGTGCCCATGATCGCCATGCGCGAGATGGACATCGACCACGCCCGTCTGAACGTGAACGGCGGCGCCTGCGCTCTGGGCCATCCCATCGGCGCCTCGGGCGCTCGCGTCATGGCGACCCTGCTCTCGGCCCTGAAGGCCAACGGCAAGTCCAGGGGCATGGCGTCGCTCTGCATCGGCGGCGGCGAGGCGATCGCCATGGCGGTCGAGTTGGCCTGACGCCGGAACAGGCCGATGGTCCGGCTTCATGTCACCGGCGACCTCGGGGCCGGCGCGGCGATCGCGCCGACGCTGGAGCAGTCGCGCTATCTGACCCAGGTCATGCGTCTGAAGACCGGCGACGCCCTGCTGGTCTTCAACGGGCGGGACGGCGAGTGGCGCGCCGTCGTGGCCGAGGTGCTGAAGAAGGGCGTGATCCTGCGCGCCGAAGCCAGGATGCGCGAGCAGATCGCGCCGCCGGACGTCGAACTGCTGATCGCCACGGTGAAGAAGTCGGCGCTGGAATTCGCGGTGGAGAAGGCGACCGAGCTGGGCGCGGCTCGCATCCGCCTGATCACCACCGCCCGCACCCAGCCTCAACACCTGCGGCTGGATCGGCTGGACGCCATCGCCCAGGAGAGCGCCGAGCAGACCGGCCGTCTGGACGTGCCGCCGATCCTGGACCCGCAAAAGCTTTCGACGGTGCTGGACGCGTGGGAGCCCGAGCGGAGGCTGATGTTCTGCGACGAGACGGGGGGACCGCCGGCCGGCGACGCCTTGCTCCGGGCCGGGGGCGGATCCTGGGCCATCCTGATCGGCCCGGAGGGCGGCTTCTCGCCGGAGGAGCGGGAGCGCCTGCGGGACCTGCCCTTAACCACGCCCGTGTCCTTGGGACCGCGCGTGCTTCGCGCCGACACGGCCGCCGTCGCCGCCCTAACGCTGTGGCAGGCGACGCTGGGGGACTGGGAGCGGTAGGTCCCATCACCCCCCCTCTTGAGCGGCGACGCTTTCCCGCCCATCTAGCCGCGACACTCGGGGATTCCGCATGACCGACCAGGCACCGCTCTCGCTAGACGATCTCGTCGGCGTCATGGCCAAGGGCACCAAGCCGCGCGAGCAATGGCGGATCGGCGCGGAGCACGAGAAGTTCGGCTTCGACCGCTCGACGCTGCGGCGCCCGACCTACGACGGCCCCGGCGGCATCCGCGAGATGCTGGAGGGCCTGACGCGGTTCGGCTGGGCGCCGGTGCACGAGGGCGACAAGGTCATCGCCCTGGAGCGGGTCAACGGCGAGGGCTTCACCGCCTCGATCAGCCTGGAGCCCGGCGGTCAGTTCGAGCTGTCGGGCGCGCCGCTGACGACCATTCACGACATCTGCAACGAGACCGGACAGCACCTCCTGGAGGTCAAGCAGGTCGCCGACCAGCTGGGCCTGGGATTCCTGGGCCTCGGCTTCGATCCGATGTGGAGCCGCGAGGACATCCCGGTGATGCCCAAGGGCCGCTACGACATCATGCGCGCCTACATGCCGAAGGTCGGCTCGCTGGGCCTGGACATGATGCTGCGGACCTCGACGATCCAGGCGAACCTGGACTTCGAGTCCGAGGCCGACATGGTCGCGAAGTTCCGCGTCAGCCTGGCGCTGCAGCCGGTGGCGACGGCCCTGTTCGCCAACAGCCCCTTCACCGAAGGGCGGCCGAACGGCTTTCTATCGGCGCGCGCCAACGTCTGGACCGACACCGACGGCGACCGGACCGGGATGCTGAACTTCGTCTTCGAGGACGGCTTCGGCTTCGAGCGTTACGCCCAGTACGCCCTGGATGTGCCGATGTACTTCGCCAAGCGCGACGGGCGGTACGTCGATCTGGCGGGCCGGTCGTTCCGCCACTTCATCGACGGCAGGCTGGACGAGCTTCCGGGCGAGCGAGCCACGCTGAAGGACTGGGGTGACCACCTGACCACCCTGTTCCCGGAGGTGCGGCTGAAGTCCTATCTGGAGATGCGCGGCGCCGACGGCGGCCCGTGGAGCCGGATCTGCGCCCTGCCCGCGCTGTGGGCCGGCATCCTCTATGACGCGCCGTCCCAGGCCGCGGCCTGGGACCTGTGCAAGGACTGGGACGTGGAGGACCACGAGCGCCTGCGCCGGGACGTGACGCGTCTGGGCCTGCGCGCCGAGGTGGGCGGACGGATCCTGCGCGACGTCGCCGTCGACATGGTCGCCATCGCCAAGCAGGGGCTGAAGAACCGGGCGCGCTTCTCGGGCGGCATGGTGGACGAGCGCGGCTATCTGGCCGAGCTGGAGGACATCGCCGATTCCGGCGTGACCCCGGCGGAGCGCCTGCTGGACCTGTATCATGGCGACTGGGCCGGCGACGTCAGCCGGGTCTATCGCGACTTCGCCTACTGATCTTCCGTCCCTCGCCGATCGGCGCCATCCTCGGGCCGGGAGCATGACGGGGGACGACATGACCGACGACGAAGCCTCGCTGCGGGAAGCGGCCGAGCGGCGCGCCGCCGCGCGGATGAGCGTGCAGGCGCATCTTCTGACCTATGTGCTGGTGAACGCCGGCCTGATCGGGCTGGACTGGTTCGTGGACGGCAGGGTGGACTGGGCCTTCTGGTCGCTGTTCGGCTGGGGCATCGGGCTCGTCGCGCACGCGGTGAGCGTCAGCTACAGCCTGTCCGGCGCCCATGAGCGCACCGTCGAGCGCGAGATGGAGCGGCTGCGGCGCCGGCAGCGCGGCGGGTAGCCGTTGACAAACTTTGCCAAGGGGTGAGACTCGCGCCATGGCGACGATGAACATCTCTCTTCCCGATCAGATGAAGGCCTGGGTCGAGGCCCAGTCCGCCGACGGTCGCTACGCCAACGCCAGCGACTACGTCCGGGACCTGATCCGCCGGGACCAGGTCCGGGCGGAGAAGATCGCCCAGATGCAACGGCTGATCGACGAGGGCCGGGCGTCGGGGATCAGCGACCGCAGCCTGGCGGACATCAAGGCCGAAGCCCTCTCCCGGATCGCCGCGAAGACAAACGCCGCGTGAGACGTCACCGAACGTCGAGCGAGGCCGACGAAGACCTCATCGCGATATTCGAACAGGGCATCGAGCGCTTCGGCCGGAGGCAAGCTGACCGCTATCTGGATGATCTCTGGCGCACCTTTGGACGACTTGCTGACTTCCCCGGGATCGGCAGGCTCAGGACGGAAAATCAGCCCCCGGTCCGGACCCTCGCCTATCAGGCCCATGTCATTATCTATGAGGAAGACGACGGCGGCGTCCTCATCATCCGCGTCCGGCGTGGGCGCGAGGATTGGCGGAACGACCCTCGGGGGTCTGACGAGGAGCAGGACTGATCCATGACCCACCCCATCCGCGTCGGCGTCGGCGGCTGGACC
>JBKBUS010000236.1:0-3812 GCA_046290035.1 Brevundimonas sp. | reverse complement strand
TTGTCCCGGATCGGGGGCACGGCGTTGAAGAAGCGCGCGGCCTCCTCCACCGTCATGTCCAGCACGTCGGCGATCGACTTGCCCTTGAAGACGATCTCCAGCGTCTCGCGGTTGTAGCGCTTGCCCTTGCAGACGTCGCAGGTGACATAGACGTCGGGGAGGAAGTGCATCTCGATCTTGATGACGCCGTCGCCCTGGCAGGCCTCGCAGCGCCCGCCCTTCACGTTGAAGCTGAAGCGGCCGGGCCCGTAGCCGCGGGCCTTGGACTCCGGCAGGCCCGCATACCAGTCGCGGATCGGCCCGAAGGCGCCGGTGTAGGTCGCCGGGTTGGATCGCGGGGTCCGCCCGATCGGGCTCTGGTCGATGTCGATGACCTTGTCGAAGAACTCCAGCCCCTCGATCCGGTCGAACGGGGCCGGGGCCTCGGTGGCGTTGTTCAGACGGCGCGCCGCAGCCTTGTAGAGCGTCTCGATCGTGAAAGTGGACTTGCCCCCGCCCGACACGCCGGTGATGCAGGTGAACAGGCCGACGGGGATCTCGCCGGTGACGTTCTTCAGGTTGTTGCCCGTCGCGCCGGACACCTTGAGCATCTTCTTGCGGTTGACCGGCCGACGCCCCTCGGGCGGCAGCTCGATCTCGCGCTCTCCGGTCAGGTATTTGCCGGTCAGCGAGCGCGGGCTGGCCATGATCTCCTGAGGCGTGCCCTGGGCGCAGACCTCGCCGCCGTGGACGCCGGCGGCCGGGCCCATGTCGATGACGTGGTCGGCGGTCAGGATCGCCTCCTCGTCATGCTCAACCACCAACACGGAGTTGCCGAGGTCGCGCAGCCCCTTCAGGCTGTCCAGCAGCCGGGTGTTGTCGCGCTGGTGCAGGCCGATCGACGGCTCGTCCAGCACATAGAGCACGCCGGTCAGGCCTGAGCCGATCTGGGACGCCAGGCGGATGCGCTGGCTCTCGCCGCCCGACAGGGTGCCCGAACTGCGCGACAGGTTCAGGTAGTCCAGCCCGACGTTGTTCAGGAACCGCAGCCGGTCGGTGATCTCCTTCAGGATCCGCCGGGCGATCTCCATCTGCTTGTCGGTCAGGCTTTCCGGCAGGGTCGAGAACCAGAGGAACGCCTTGGAGATCGACAGGCCGCTGATCTCGGCGATGTCCTCACCCCCGACCTTGACCGCCAGAGCCTCGGGCTTCAGGCGCTTGCCGCCGCAGGCCTCGCAGGGCGTCTCGGACTGATAGCGCGCCATCTCCTCGCGCACCCAGGCGGAGTCGGTCTCGCGCCAGCGCCGCTCCAGGTTCGGCACCACGCCCTCGAAGGCCTTGGAGACCTCGTACTTCCGGGCGTTGTCGTCGTAGGTGAACTTGATCTTCTCGACCCCGGAGCCGTTCAGGATCACCGCCCTGGCCTTCTCCGGCAGCTCGCGCCACGGCTTGTCCATCGAGAAGCCGTAGTGCCGCGCCAGGGACTGCAGCGTCTGGGTGTAGAGCGGAGACGGCCCCCGCGCCCAGGGCGCCACGGCGCCGCCGTGCAGGGTCTTGTCGCGGTCAGGCACGACCAGATCGGCGTCGAACGCCAGCTTGACCCCCAGCCCGTCGCAGACCGGACAGGCGCCGAAGGGATTGTTGAACGAGAACAGCCGAGGCTCGATCTCGCTGATGGTGAAGCCCGAGACCGGGCAGGCGAACTTCTCGGAGAAAACGATGCGGCGCGGCTCGGTCTCGCCCTCGGCCAAATTCGCCCACTCGGCCACGGCGATGCCGTCGGCCAGATTCAGGGCGGTTTGCAGGCTGTCGGCGTAGCGTCCTTCGAGGCCCGCCTTCGTGACGATGCGGTCCACGACGATGTCGATGTCGTGCTTGAATTTCTTATCGAGGGTCGGCGCGTCCTCGATGGCGTAGAACTCGCCGTCGATCTTCAGGCGCTGAAAGCCCTGGCGCTGCCACTCGGCGATCTCCTTGCGGTACTCGCCCTTGCGGCCGCGCACCACCGGGGCCAGCAGCAGGATGCGCTCGCCGTCCGGCAGGGCCGTCAGCTTGTCCACCATCTGGCTGACGGTCTGGCTCTCGATCGGAAGGCCCGTGACCGGCGAGTAGGGCACGCCCACCCGCGCCCAGAGCAGGCGCATGTAGTCATGGATCTCCGTCACCGTGCCCACGGTCGAGCGCGGGTTCTTGGACGTCGTCTTCTGTTCGATGGAGATGGCCGGAGACAGGCCCTCGATCAGGTCGACGTCCGGCTTGCCCATCAGCTCAAGGAATTGCCGGGCATAGGCCGACAGGCTCTCGACATAGCGCCGCTGTCCCTCGGCGTAGATGGTGTCGAACGCCAGGGACGACTTTCCGGAGCCCGACAGGCCGGTCATGACGACGAGCTTCCCGCGCGGAATGTCGACATCCACGCCCTTGAGGTTGTGCTCGCGCGCCCCACGGACGCGTATGTGATCTTGGCTGTCGGTCATGGTGTCCGGGCGAACGCGCGAAAGCCGGGCCGGGCGCCCGGGGCAACGCCGCTATATGGGTATCAGATCGCGCGATTCAGCAAGAACAGAATAAGAACGATAGGCGCCGAACCCGTGCGACCATGCGTCATGGCCGGAATCCGCTTGCGCGCCGCGACGTCCGACCCCAGTCTGTCAAACCTGATTGTGAGAGGCGCGGAAGATGACGACCGCCATCGTACTCGGAGTTCTGATCGGCCTGACGGGCCTGGCCGCCGCGGCCGCCCGGCCGCAGCCGAAGCCGGCGCCGGCCCGTGTGCGCCGCCGCCGCTGAGGCCTAGGCCCAGGCTTCCATCTCACCCCTGCGCCGCATCGGGTCGGCGCGCTTGGGCAGGCGTGGCTCGGCTTCGGGCCGTCCGAACAGATATCCCTGCCCCTGCTGGACGCCGAGGGCGACCAGCGCCTCGCGACAGGGCTCCGTCTCCACCCGCTCGGCGATGACCCCCAGGTTCATCTCGCGGCACATGTCGACGATGTGCCGGATGACCTGGGTGGCGCGCAGGTCCTGCTCGAAGCCTTCGACCAGTCCGCCGTCGATCTTCACCGCATCCACCGACAGCCGACGCAGATAGTCGAACCCGGCCGAGCCGGACCCGAAGTCGTCGATGCACACCTTGACGCCCGCCTGGCGCAGGGCGGCGAGGCGACGGTTCGCCGCATCGATGTCCGCCATGGCGGCGGTCTCGGTCACCTCGACGATCAGGCGCTTGCGCACCTCGGGCGACACACCCGTCAGCCGCAGCAGATTCTGGACGTAGGAATCCACCGACAGCGAGGCGGCGGAGACGTTTACCGCGAACTTGAGCAGGCCCGCGCCCGGCTGGCGCAGCCGCGTGACGGCCTTCTCGGCGACCGCCAGGTCGAACCCCTCGATCAAGGCCAACTCCTCGGCCATGTGGATGGTGTCCGCGGGGCTGGCGTCGGCGCTGAAGCGGGCCAGGGCCTCGAAGTGGGTCGCCGCGCCGGTCTTCAAGTCCACGATCGGCTGATAATGCAGGTCGAATCGACGTTCCCGCACGACGGCGCGGAAGCGGTCTGCGTCCTTCAGGGTGCGCATCAGCGAGGCGGTGAAGGTCATCTCCGGGTTCTGCAGCCCCTCGTCCTTCAGGCAGCCCTCGACCGCGAACCGCAGCGCTCTCAGGACGTGGACCGGGGCGGCCGATCCGCCGAGCCCGACATCGGAGCCTCGAACCGCGATCTCGACGCCGCCAGCGCGGGCCGCCTCGGCGACTTCGCCGGCGATGTCGTGACCGTCGTCCGCCGCGCGGAGCACCGCGTAACGGTCGTCGGCGAGCCGCGCGGCCGAGGCGCCGTCGA
>JBKBUS010000235.1:0-3824 GCA_046290035.1 Brevundimonas sp. | reverse complement strand
GTGGCCAAGAGCTGGCCCTTGGACAGGAACACGAGGTTCCGGATCTTGGACGGATACCCCCCCATCCGCATGTCGCGGGCGTCCTTAATCCGCCAGCCGTGCAGCTGGTTGTCCTGCATGGTGGTGACCAGGAAGGCGCCGTCCGGCGAGAAGGCGACGCCGGTATGCGATCCGGCCCATTTGAAGCTGGTCGGCCGCTGGTCGGCGATCCGCGCGAACCAGACCAGCGCCCCGCCATAGGTCGAGGCGGCCACGCGCCGCCCCTTGGGATCGAAGGCGACCCCGGACAGGGTGCGCTCGGCGGCGTGGTCGCGACGGAAGTTCGGATCGGCGGCGTCGAGCACGATCAGGCTCCGTCCCGCCGTGCCGGCGATCAGCCCGGACTCGGACGAGGCGGCCAGGGCGTCGATCCAGCGGCCCTGGGCGGTGGCCAAAGTCGCGGCCTCCTCTCGCCGGACCCAGACGATGCGGCCGTCGTCGCCGCCGGTGACGATGCCGTCGCCGGACGGGTGGACGACGGCGGACAGCACCGCCCCGTCGTGCGCCTCCACCCGCTCGCCGCTCTCGAACCGAACGGAGCCGTCGCCGAGCGCGAACACGGCGCCCGAGGCGTCGAACAGGGCGGCGGTGACCTGGGCGTCGAAGGTGGTGCGCATGGCGGGCGGTCTAGCGCGTCTCGCGCCAGCGGCGAACCATGAACTCGGCCGAGGCGTAGGCTTCCTGTAGCTCCACGCTCCAGTAGTTCAGCCGCTCCAGGGGAATGCGGACGCCGGAGACGGCGCAGGTGACATAAGCGCCGGGCCGGATCACCTGGAACTCCGGCGTGTCGTAGCGCAGCAAGGCCTCGGCGCCGCTGGTGGAGGTCATCGCGTCTCGCCGAAGCCGCCGCCCGGAAGCTTGGGCGCGGTGCGGATCAGACGGGAGTCCTGCACCGCCGCCTGCCGGTGGACGACGGCCTCGCGGTACTCGGGGTCCCGCAGCATGTCCACGAAGGCCTGCCCGGTCGGATACTCCGCGATGAAGGCCAGATCCCAGCGCTCTTCGGCGGGACCGATGACCGTCAGCTCAGGCACGCCCAGCCAGACCTGGCGGCCGCCCGCGCGCTTGAAGGGGCCGGCGGCGGCCCTGCCGTAGGCGGCGTAGGCCTCAGCGCCCGTGCGGTCCGATGCGGCGTCGGCGTGGTCGTCGGGATAGGCGGCGCGTTCGCGAAAGCGCAGCAGATTGATCATGGCGACCGGCCGGCCGAGCGGCAGGTCGCGGAACGCCGCCATGATCTCCTTGGTGGGGTCGAGATAGGTCGTCACCACGGCAGCTCCCGACCGTTCCAGCCGATGAAGCGGTGGCCCGGCTGGCCCGCGTGCGCCGCGACCTGGTCGGCGATACCCTTGACGCTGGTCGGCACGTCGATGGAGGCGCCGGGGCCGCCCATGTCGGTCTTCACCCAGCCAGGGTTTACAGACAGAACCGCAAGACCGCGCGCTTGACCCGGCCCGATCCAGAGGCTTCGAGCCAGCATGTTCTGGGCCGCCTTGGAGGCGCGATAGATGTCGTAGCCGCCCGACGTGTTGTCCTCGATCGAGCCCATGCCGGTGGACATGAAGGCGACGACGCCCGAGCCCTCGACCACCTTGTCGACCAGCGCCCAGGCCAGCCGGGCGGGACCGAAGGCGTTGACATGCATTACGCGGGCGATCTCGTCGGGCGCGACCGAGATCATGTCCGACGGCCCCATGACGCCGGCGTTGATGAACAGCAGGTCAAGCGGCGTGGAGATGCGCTGCGCCAGCCTGGCGATATCGGCGTCGTCGGCCACGTCGGCGCGCTCGACCGTCAGCCGGTCCGCGCCCGGCAGCTCCTGCAGCGCCGCTTCGCCGGCGTCGTCCCGCACGGTGGCGACGACCCGCCAGCCTCGGGACAGATACTCCTCGACGAGCCCGAGACCGAGGCCGCGAGAGGCCCCGACGATGAGGGCGATGCGTTCAGTCATCATGGGCTCCTTGGCGATGGCGTCGCTGGAGGCCGAGGCCGCGATGCCTTATGATGACCAGATAGGCGCCACCGGGAGAAATCAAATGACCCTCAGGTTCGGACCTGCCGCCGCGGCCTTCGGCTCCGCGGTTCTCATCGCCACCGCCGCCGCCGCCCATCACGGCTGGAGCTCCTATGACGCGGAGCGGACCCTGCGACCGACCGCCCAGGTGCTGGAGTCGAGCTGGGGCAGCCCGCATGGCTCGATCGTGATCGCCATCGACGACCAGCGCTGGGACGTCGTGCTGGCGCCGGTCTCGCGCATGCAGGCCCGGGGGCTGACCCAGGCCGACATCGCCGTGGGTCAGACGGTGACGGTGGAAGGCTATCCCCGCCGTGACGGGACGCGTGAAATCCGGGCCGAGCGGATCACGGCGGGCGGCAAGACGGTCGAACTGCGCTGAGCGGCCTGATCGCGTGGATCGCGGACTCCGACCTGGCGCGCTGGGTCGGTGCCGAGGCGCTGGTCTATCCGATCGCCAACACGGCGCATGTCATCGGGGCCATCCTGGTCGTCGGCGGCATCGGCCTGCTTGACCTGCGTCTGCTCGGCTACGGCCGCCGCCTGGATCCTGCGGCGCTGTCTCGGGCGGTGACGCCGCTGGCGCTCGCGGGCTTCGGGGTCATGGTGGCGAGCGGGGCGCTGATGTTCGTCGCCGACGCGGAGGCGCTCGCCGGCTCGACCCTGTTCCAGGTCAAGCTGGTGCTGATCGGCCTGGCGGGCGCCAACGCCCTGGCCTTTCGTCGCATGTTCAGTGAGCTCTCGACGGACATCCCCTCCGCCGCCAGAATTCTTGGCGCAGGGTCGCTCTGTCTCTGGCTGGGCGTCGTCGTGCTGGGCCGCCTGATCGCCTACTTCTAGGCCAGGCAGCTCTCGAAGCCGGCCTTCAGCGCCGCCTCGTCGAGGTGGCGGCCGATGAAGACGGCGCGGGACCAGCGGCGTTCGGTCTCGCCCCAGGGCCGCTGGAGGTCGCCCTCCAGGATCATGTGCACGGCCTGGAACACCAGGCGGCGGTCCTCGCCGGCGACGTCGATGATGCCCTTGGCCCGCAGGATGTCCTGGCCCTGGGTGGCCAGCAGCTCGTCGAGCCAGCGAGTGAATTTCTGGCCGTCCAGCGGCCGGTCCAGCGACAGGGCCACCCCGCGCACGTCGTCGCCGTGGCTGTGGCCGCGCGGGCCGTGATCATGGTCGTGATGATGGCCGTGATCGTGGTCGTGGCCGCAGTGTTCGTCGTGGACGTGGCCGTCGGCGCCATGCGGCGGGTTCACGAAGTCGGGTCGGACCTCCACGACCCGCTCCAGATCGAAGGCGCCGATGTCGAGCACCTGATCCAGCGGCACGCGCGCCCGCTCGGTGCGGACGATCGGGGCCAGGGGGTTCATGGCGCGCAGGCGGGCCTCCACCGCGTCGAGCGTCGCGGCGTCCACGAGGTCGGTTTTGTTCAGGATGATCCGGTCGGCGAAGGCGACCTGCTCGCGCGCCTCCTTCGAGTCGTCGAGACGGGCCATCACATGCTTGGCGTCGACCAGGGCGGTGACGCTGTCCAGCCGGGTCTTGGCCTTGACGTCTTCGTCGACGAAGAAGGTCTGGGCGACCGGGCCGGGGTCGGCGAGACCGGTGGTCTCGACGATGATGGCGTCGAAGGCGGGCTTGCCGGGCCGCTGGCGCTTCATCAGCCCGGAGACGACGCGGATCAGGTCGCCGCGCACGGTGCAGCAGACGCAGCCGTTGTTCATCTCGAACACGTCCTCGTCGGCGCCGACGACCAGATCGTTGTCGATGCCGATCTCGCCGA
>JBKBUS010000234.1:0-3854 GCA_046290035.1 Brevundimonas sp. | reverse complement strand
CTCGTCCCAGCCCCCGCCGTCCGGGGCGCCGCCTCCGCCGCCCCCGCCGCCGCTCCCGCCGCGGGCTCCGCCCCCTCCGCCGCCCGGCGATCTCGGCCCCCTGTTCCAGAGACCGGCCCCGCCCCCCGGTCAGTCAGCGCTCCAGGGCCGCTCCCGCCGTCGCCGACGCCCCGCCGTGGCCGAAGGCCAGATCGCCTTCGATTTCTGAGCTGTTCGGCTCTGCAAAGTGAACCCGTTCCGGTTCATCGGGAGAGAGTGAACCCAGGCGGGTTCACAGACTCGGCAGGCCCTCCAGATCCGCCGATGTCCCCGGCGTCCGGTGGGGTCGTGGCCCGACGCCGGCCGCCACACCGTTCTGATCGCGGGCTGCGACCGGGTTCGCTTCCGCCGACGCGCGTGAACGGAGCGTCTCGCGCCGGACCCACGCAGCCGTTACGATGGCCGGGCCCGGGCGGCCCCCGCGCATGTCCAGGCTTCGGCTAAAGGCGGCGGCGCATGGCTCAACCATGTTCTCAACGCCCGGCGCTTCGCAGCCCGCCCCATGGAGATCATCTGCGTGGCGTCCCGCCGAGCCAGCCAGCCCGACCGGCACACGCCCGAGCAGCGTCGCCACAACATGTCGCGCATCCGGTCGCGCGACACGAAGCCGGAACTCCAGCTGCGCCGCGCCCTGCACGCCGCCGGCTTTCGCTACCGACTGCACGACCGGCGTCTGCCCGGGACCCCCGACCTGGTTCTGCCCGCCCGCAGCGCCGTGATCTTCGTCCACGGCTGCTTCTGGCACGGCCACGACTGCGCTCTCGGCGTGACCCCCAACACCCGCACCGACTTCTGGGAAGCGAAGATCCAGGCCAACCAGGCCCGCGACGCCGCCGCCGAGGCCGCGCTCCGCGACGCCGGCTGGCGCGTCCTCACCGTCTGGGAATGCGCCCTTCGCGGTCGTCGACGCCTGCCGTTCGAAGAGGTCATCCGGCGCGGCTCCGACTTCCTCCGCTCCGACGAACCGACGCTCATCATCCGGGGCGACTGACCCTCAGAGACCCCCCAATATAGCTCGCCCCCACCGCCCGGCCTCGCTAGACTCGCGCCCCATGCGATCCGATCTCGACCATCTCCCGGAGAAGCAGCAGGAGGAGCTGGCCCGCGTCCGCACCATCCTGCTCGACGAGTTCGAGGCGGCGAAGAAGCAGGGCTCAGGCGGCACCTCGGAGTGGCGCAGGAACGGTCAGGTCCTCAAGATCATCCTGTTCGGCAGCTACGCCCGCAGCGACTGGGTCGACGAACCGCAGAACGGCTACCTCTCGGACTTCGACCTTCTCATCGTCGTAAGCCACCCGAAGCTCACCGACATCGCCGACTACTGGTACGTCGCCGAGGACCGGATCCTTCGCGACCCCTCGATCGGCCGCACCGTCAACATCATCGTCCACACCCTGACCGAGGTGAACCAGGGCATCGAACGCGGCGAGTACTTCTGGACCGACATCGCCCGAGACGGCGTCACCCTCTACGAACTCCCCGGCCACCCCCTCGCCACCCCCCGCCCCATCAGCCCCGAAGCCGGCCTCGCCATGGCCAGAGCCTATCGGGACAACTGGCTGCCGAAAGTTGAGAGCGCCATTAAGGGCGCAGCATTTTATGCTCAGGAAGGGGAGCTGCGCGACGCAGCCTTCTCGCTCCATCAGGCCGTGGAACGCGCCTACATCTGCTTTCTGCTGGTCAGCACGCTCTACTTCCCGCGGTCGCACAACATCAAGTTCCTGCGCTCTCTCGCCGAGGACGTCGATCCGGCCCTCGCCGCCGCATGGCCACGGGACGACAGAGACGCCCGACGTCGCTTCGAACTCCTCAAGCGGGCCTATGTCGAAGCCCGCTACTCTGACCAGTTCACCGTGAGCGTTGAGGACATCAGCGCCCTCCGAAACGCAGCCGGCGAACTGCTCCAGATCGTGCGCCGTCTGACCGGAGATCGAGTTCAATCTCGCTGATGGACAGCGATTCCGTCAGATCTGTTGCCTGAGGTCTAGCGCCCCACTTCCTGAAAGCGCCAGATCCGGACATTGCCGCCGCGGCGGGAACCGGACCTTCTGTCCAGAGCCCGCTGAAGGACCGCTCTCGACCCATAGCGGACCTCACCGGTTTGGATCACAGTAGCCTGATGACGAGTCGCGCCATCCTCATCTTGGCTGCGTTGTGCATGGCGGGATGCACGCAAAAGGCGCACATCACGGTGCTTTCCTCCAGTGGCTTTTATGGCGGCGACGCAGCGACTGCGTATGTGACCTTCCGGTCAAGCCAGCCACTGCATCGCTTCGATGGAAACGTGCGACCTGCCGAAGCCGTAAGCTATATCTGCGGCGAGTATGAGCGGTTCAATACGACAGGCTCATTGGTCGAGACCGATCAGCAGAACGTCTACTCAGCCAGCTTCCCGCCCATGTCCCGGCGTGCAGTTTGGCAAGCAAACGGTCAGGTGGACCAAGGGTGGCCGGCTGAAATGGCCGAGGCGAAGGGTATCTGCCTTCGCGTCGAAGCGGCCCAGATGCTGAGCACGACACTGACGACCAACGAGGTCGTGGTCCCGCGAGAGAGCTACGTCCGCTAACCACCCTTAGGCGACGATGACCGGGCCCGCTGTCGGGCCCGGTCGTGGAGTCACAGATCGATCTGTTCTGACATCTCCAAAGCGTCGTCCACCTCGATACCGAGGTACCTAACGGTGCTCTCCAGCTTCCTGTGGCCGAGCAGGAGCTGACAAGCACGGAGGTTGCCGGTCTTCTTGTAGATGAGCGACACCTTCGTGCGCCTAAGGCTGTGGGTCCCGTAGCCCTGCGGTTCCAGGTCGATCATTCGGATCCACCTATCGACGAGACGCGCGTACTGCCGGGTGCCAATGTGCTGGCCCGGCCGGCTGCGACTCGGGAACAGCCAGTCATCTTCACGCTCGCCGCGGATCCTCAGCCAAGCCGCGATCGCGTCGCGCGCAGGCTCCGTGATCTCGAACGGCACCGGCCTTCCGGTCTTCTGCTGGATAACTATCGAACGCTGGCGAAGCGCGCCGCCGGGAGCCACATCACTTACCCGGAGCCGAACCAGGTCGCAGGCGCGCAGCTTGGCATCCAGGGCGCAGTTGAACATCGCAAGGTCGCGAATCCTCGTCGCGACCTTCAACTGCTGTCGAATGGCCCAGATGTGCTTCGGCTTGAGCGGCGCCTTGGGGCCGATCAGACGGCCGGCATTCCATGGGCGCTTAGGTTGCTTGAACAGGTCAGACTGGCGCATGGCCAACCTCCATTGAGGTCGCCTCCCTGTCCGTGGCCCAGTCTACGCTCTCTGAATCTGTTCCGCGCCAGGACCGGACGTTCACACGTTTGCGGAACGCGGACATTCGCGCGCCGTCTATGGATGAGCCTGACCTGCCTCCTGCCCCGCTCGGCGAGCGAACGCGATGAAGGCCTTGAAAGCGGCCGTCGGATTGCGCCGGTTCGGATAGTAGAGGCTCAGGCGCGGCAGTAGCGGGGTCCAGTCCTCCAGCACGCGAACCAGACGTCCCGCATCGAGGTCCTCGCGCACGTCCGATTCCATGGCCAGGGCGAGCCCGACCGACGCCAGGGCGGCGGAGCGGGCCAGGCTCGCTTCATCGAGCGTCAGGGGGCCGTCGACATCGATATGGACCGATTGTCCTTCCTTCTCGAACGGCCAGCGGTAGATGGCCCCGTTCGGCAAGCGCACCCGCAGGCAGGCGTGCGCCAGGAGGTCTTGAGGCACGCGGGGCCTCCCGTGCCTCTCCAGATAGCTCGGCGCGCCCACGACGACATTGCGCCGCGCTAGCCCCAGAGGAAGCGCGATCATGT